>CAYMOD010000048.1:0-10273 GCA_964391945.1 uncultured Rhodobacterales bacterium
GCTCGTCCCATCGCCCCGCACCCGGGCCGGGCGGCGGCGGGCGGCCGCGACGAAACGCCCGCCGATGACGAGAAGGCGGTACTCCTCGCCCGGTATCATCGCCTCGACCAGGACATTGTTGGAGACGGTCTGCGCGCGTTCGAAAGCCGCGGGGATCGCGGCCTCCTCGGTGATGCCGACGGAAACGCCCAGTCCCATCTTGCCGAAGGCGGGTTTGATCACCAGCGGGAAGCCGATCGCCCGTGCCGCCGCAAGGGCATCCTCGAGCCGGCGGACCCGCCTCTGGTCGGGAACCGGCAACCCGGCCGAGCGGAGCAGCGCCGAGCTGACGGATTTCCGGTGCGCGAGCTTGGTGCCGATCGACGAGGTCCGGGTCGTCTCCGACCCCCGCAGGACGATGGCATGGCGGCCCCAGCCGAGCCGGAGATAGATCGACCTCGGAAGGGTGGTCCAGGGAATGCCCCGCGATGCGGCGATGCGGGCCATGTCCATCCCGTCGAGCGCCGGTGTCTCGCGGACGATCTTCCGCGCCATCTCCTGCAGCTTCTCCCGGAACAGCCGATCGAGATCCGCGCCCCGCATGCCCGCGAGGAAGGCGGCCACGGTCTCCGCCGCGAGCCTGCCCGCGACGATGCCGGCCCGCCGCGTGCCGAACTCGAAGGCGGCCCGGGTTCCGTCGTTCCTCCGGCCGTGCGGCCGCCATGCGCAGAAACGGACCGGCCAGTTCATGTAGCGCTGCGCCAGCACCGCGAGCAGCTCGACCGCCGCCGCCGCCGGGATGCCCTCTTCCGCCCTGGCGATCCGGCGCATGGCGGGAAAGTCGAGGACCTCGTCGCGCATCGGCGGCAGGGAGGCGAGCAGCAGCGCCACCGCCTCGGGCGACAGGCGGGTTCGCCCCTCGTCCTCGAGGTCCATCTCCAGGACCGGCCGACGCGCATGAATGTTGCCGGCCCTGTAGGCCCTTGGCTTCCCCGTTTTCAATTTGCTCCCCGTTCCTCTTTCCCGCGGCATCCTGTCGATTCCGCTATTCCTCGCGCATTGCCCGGTTGAGGCCGCGGGTGAGCGGCGCCGCGAGGTAATCCAGTGCCGTGCGGGCTCCGGTCCGGATCATGACCTCGGTGCTCATCCCCTGCTGGAGCGGGACCGTGCTGCGCTCCACCTCATCCATGTCGAGCTCGACGCGCGCGAGATAGTAATCCTTCCCGGTCTGCGCATCGACGAGGCGGTCGGCGGACACCGTCCGGACCGTTCCCTGGAGTGCCGACTGCGTGCGGCGGTTGACGGCCGACAGCCATACCGAGGCCGGCAGACCGACCTCGATCTGGTCGATGTCGAGCGGATTCACCATTGCATGGATCACCAGCTTGTCGTTGGCCGGCACGACATCGAGCAGGGGCTGGCCCGCCCCGATCACGCCACCGATGGTATGAACCTGAAGACCGACGACGACGCCGGCGAGCGGCGAGCGGATCTCGGTCCGGCCCATCCGGTCCTCGGCCGCGGTGAGCCGCTGGGAGAGTTCGTAGGCGCGGGCGCGGGTCTCGCGCAGCTGCTGGACGACCTCCGTCCCCATCTCCGCGCGCATCTCCGACACCCGGAGCTCGGCTTCCTGCACTTTCTGGGTCGCGGTCCCGATCGCGGCACGGCTCTGGCTGATCAAGCCCTCGAGCTCGGCCTTGTCGCGTTCGAGGGCGAGTATCCGCGGCTTCACCGTGAGCTGCTGCTTATAGAGCGACATGGCATCGACCAGCTCCTCCTCGACAAGGGAAAGCTGTCGCTCGGCCGAGCGGATCTGGCCCTCGAGTCCCTCGATCTCGCTGGCGAGGCCCGAGCGGGTCCGCTCGAGGATGGTCAGCCGCTCGTCGAGGAGCGCGCGGCGGTTGTCGAAGATGGCGATCTGCCCGGCTATCGCCGCGGCGACCGTCTGGTCGCCCAGCGACTTCTCGCGAAGATCGGTCGGGAACACCACCTCGTCAAGTCCGTCGCGCTCGGCCTCGAGCCGGGCCTGCGTCGCCCGCGCCTCGAAATACTGCCCGAGGATCTCGTTGAGCTCGGAAGAGCGGAGCGTGCTCTGAAGACGGATGAGAACCTGTCCCGCCTCCACCTGGTCGCCTTCGCGCACATGGATCGACTCGACGATCCCGCCCTCGAGATGCTGCAGGGTCCGCACGCTGCTGTCGACGCGGACGACGCCGGGCGCGACGATGGCGCTCTCGAGCGGCGCGATCAGCGACCATGCGGCAAGGCTGCCGCAGAAGAACAGGATGATCGTGAACCCGAGCAGGGTCACGCCCGCCCCGAAGGGCGGTCCGACGGAACGATCGGGATCGGAATCGGGCAGGTTCGGCCCGGCCGCCGATCCGGCCGCCTCTCCGGCTGTCCCCGTCCCCGTTCTCGCCGCAGCGGCAGCCTCACGGGCATCCGGTTCGGGCAGGACGTGTTTCCCGCTCCCGGTCTGCATGACCGGCATGCCGAATGCCGTCGGCCGGGACGAGGTCCTGAACCCGGGAAAGCGGGGGCGGAAGCGCGGCGGGCGGGGCGTCCGGATGGAATCGTCCGTCATGTGACGCTCCTCAGGGGCCGCCCACCGCTCCGCGGCGCCGGCCTCTCCTCCTCGATGATCTCAGGCGTTCTTCCGCCGAGGATCAGGAACTTGTCGGCGAGGCGGGCCATCCTCGACTGCTGCATGGTCTGGGTGACGATGATCGTCGAGCCGCTTTCCTTGAGCTCGGCCAGCGCCGTTTCCAGCACGCGCCGGGACAGATTGTCGAGATTGGCCGTCGGCTCGTCGAGGACGATCAGGCGCGGTTTCCGGTAGAAGGCCCGCGCCAGCCCGATGCGCTTGCGCTCGCTTCCTGAAAGCTCGGCCACATCGGCGATGATCTCGGTGTCGTAGCCGTCCGGCATCTGGACGATCAGATCATGGATGCCGGCAAGCCTTGCCGCCTCCATCACCGACTGGACCTCTCCCTCGCCCATCCGGGCGATATTCTCGCGGACGGTGCCGGTGAAGAGCTCGGTATGCTGCGGCATGAACCCGATCAGTTCGGCGCGGGTCTCCTCCGGCAGCCGCACCATCTCGATGTCGCCGAGCCGGACCTGGCCGTAGCGCGGCTCGAGCAGGCCCACGCTCAGCCCCGACAGGGTCGACTTCCCCGTGGCCGCGGCGCCGGTCACGAGCAGCAGTTCCCCCGGATCGAGCGTCAGCGACACTCGCCGGAAGACCTCGTCGCGCTCGCCCGGGTAGCGGAACGACACCAGATCGAAGATCAGCGGCGCCTCGGCGGTGCCCGGCGGTATCGACGGGCGCGCCTCGTGCGCGGCGGAGAGATGCTGCTTGAGGGAAGCATAGGCGGTGAGCGCCTCCCGGAGGAAGCGCCAGGACCTGACCGCCTGATCCACGAGCCTGTGGCCGAAGCCGGCCATGATCCGGGCGGCGAAGATCCCGCCGAGCGTGAGCGAGCCGGTGATCACCAGCCAGACGCCGAACGCGAGTATGGCGATCTTGAGAAAGTCTCCGAGCGACTGCATCAGGCTCCTGATGGTGCTCGTACGCGCCTCGATGCGCTCCCGCTCGCTCAGCCGGTTCGCGGCGGTGCGGCGCCAGCGCTCGGCCAGATTGGGCGCCATCGAGAGCGCCCTGACGCTCTCCCTGTTCCTGTCCGCATTCAGCATCAGTTCGCCGGCCTCGCGCGCGGCACCGCCGGAGGCGCGCCGGGAATCCCGGGTCATCGTTTCCAGCAGCACTCCGAGCAGGATCAGCAGCAGCAGCGCGCAGAACGCCACCAGCCCGAGCAGCGGATGGATCAGGTACACGCCGATAAAGAAGATCGGCGCCCAGATGATGTCGATCCACGGCATCGCATGATGGGTCACGAAGCTGCGGATCCTCGACAGGTCGGAGAGCGCGCGGTCGGGGTCCACGCCGTCGCGGGCCGAACCGGAAAGGCCCATCCGCACCAGCCTTGGGCCGAATTGCCGCTCGATCCAGATGCCCCAGCGCGCCAGCATGCGCTGGCGCACCATGTTGAGGCCGCAGGCGGTCGCGACCGCGACCAGCACCGCGATCGTCAGCATGACCAGGGTCTCGACGCTGCGGCTTGCCGGCACCCGGTCGAGCACCTGGATGAGGTAGAGGGGGGTCGCGAACTTCAGGATGTTGATGAAGACGCTGAAGGTCGCGATGGCGGCGAGGCCGCCGCGCGACGCCCGCCACGCGGCTGCCACCGCCGTATCCTGTCCCGCCCTTCTTCGCTTTCGTGCCATCTTCAGATGCCTGACCCATCCGTGCCCGGCATCTCGCCGGCGTCCCGCGCCTTCCGTCCGCGCGTCATTCGCCCGCCACGATCCGGGGCGCCTGGAACATCGCCCCGGGCGAGACCGCGAATGCGTCCTCGTCCTCCTCCGTCTCGCGCTGATCGGTCTCGAAGTGCGGCTTCGGAGCAAGCGCGAAGGCCCGCCCGGCCATGTCCGCGCCCTCGTCATCCCTGGAGTCGCCCGGGATCCGCGATCCCGCCGGGTCTGCAAAACCGTGCGCCGCGGGCGCGTAGCTGTCACGTGCCCGCCACAGGGCGCGAAGCTCCCGGATCCGGGTGACCAGCGCCGACATGTCCCGCGGCGCGAGCATGGCACCCATTCCGCCCACCAGGGCAGCCAGCGCGACCCTGAGCGACACCTCGTCTGCGGCCATCACCGCCTCCATCTCCCCGATGAACGCCGCGTCCTCGCGGACGTGGTCGAGGAAGGAAGGCCGGTAATAGGCCCGGCGCAGCCTCGGAATCCGGAGCGGTATCGAACCGAACGGCGTTACCCAGGTCCCGTCACGGAACCCGTTCCGCCGGTCCGTGCGCTCTTCGGGGCGCTGTCCGAACGAGGCGCTGCACAGCCGGGCCACCTCCGCCCGCATCACGGTGTCGGCGACAAGGCCGAGCAGCTCGATCGCGCGCTCATGAAGCGGACGCGGAAGGAAGCTGATGACCTGCCCGTTCGTTGCCGCCGGGCGCTCGGCACTTTCTGCGTTTCCCGGGCCGGTCGCCGGGCCGCCGACGTCGAGCAGCATCCTCCCCGCGGCGGGTGCACCCTGCGCGATCCGCCCCGTCCCGCGTTCCCGGAAGCCGGAAAGCGCATGGAGCTCGGCGGCGCGCTCGCGGATCGCCGGGATCAGCGCGCCCTCCTGAAGCTCGTAAGGCGAATAGACGCGCAGACCCGTCGCGGCCTCGGCCTCGCGGACGGCGAGCGGCGAACGCCCGAGCCGCCCGCTCATCGCCAGTACGGCATGGCCGGCCTCGCGCAGGACATCGACGCCGTATTTCGCGCCCATGGCGTCGTAGGCCGCGAAGACCACGCCGAGGGCGATGCGATGGATCGCCTCGCTCCGGACCAGCTGCGCGGTCTCGAGCTGCTGCAGGCCGTCGGCCACCTCGATCACCGCGATCTCGCATCCGCGCGCCGCCGCATGGTTCATCAGCCGGTAAGTCGCACGCTCGATGTCCGGCACCGGGGTCAGATAGGTCGTGCCGAACCCGGCATCGGTGAAGTCGAGCGCGACATCGGCTCCGGCGTCGCGCACGATCCACATGTCGCCGCCGGCGCCCGTTCCGGTGACCTTGAGCGCCGCGACCGAGAAGCCCAGGCGTTTCAACCCGCGAATCAGCGAGGTCGCGGTGAGCGTCTTGCCGGCATTCATCGAGGTGCCGAGCGAGAGGATCGCCGGGATCTCGGGAAGATGGCTGCCGGCCTCGACGGCGAACTGCGTCAGGTTGAGGCGCGCGCCCTCGTCGTCCCCGATCAGCCCGATCGGCGTGATGCTGGTTGGCGGGAGCATCCGCTGGTGGCGGCAGAGCTCGACCCCGGCGATGCCCCCGGCCGCGACGAGGTCGCATGGTGACAGATCCGGTCCGATCATCGCCTCGTACTGGTCGGGCGCATAGCGGTTCCCGAAACTCACGATGATCTCGTCGCCGGGAAACATGTGCGCGCGCCGACCATCGGTCAGTTCCAGCTTGGTCTGCTTCCCGATCTCGTCGACGCGCGCCAGAACGAGGTCGCCCGCCGCCGGCTGCAGGTTTCCCGTGATAAGCGTCCGCATCCGGTCCGGCCTGACCCGCCGGGTGCTGAATGCTCGTTTCGCGCTGAAAATACGAGATGCGTCGAGTCCCAGGACTGCCATCTCATCCCCCGTTATTGAGCCTTGGACGGAACACCATGGTTAATGTCCCGGGCAGGGAACAGGCACCAAAATTACTCGCGGTCGTCAACCGGGTTTTCGCAGTCGCGAGCAGCTATCGGCTGAAAATGGCTCGCATGAAGATTGCGCAATGATGTCAAAATGACGAATAGCACCCTCGCAACCTAAGAAAGCAATGGGTTGCGCCAAGGAATCCGCGCAAGCAAGATGATATCTACTTATAGTAGAAAACAATCCCAATGCTGGCGGGAAAGTCGTTCCTGCTCTGGAAGAGGCCGGCGCGGACAATCCGCTCGCGGTCCGGGCCATGATGAACGGCGGACAGGCGCGATCATCGGCGACCCGGCCGAGGGAGTCGTGGCCCAGGCCAGCCGGGAAGCTGCGTGCGCCCCCGACATCCCGGAGCGGCCGCCGCAAGACAACGGGCCACACGTCCTGCGGCAGGAATTTACCAATGCCGCGCCGCGGAGCACAGGCGATGGTCTCGATTCGTCCTCTTCGCACACGCGATGACCCCGATTCGCTTCCCGCGCGCAGAGGATCAGGGATCAGGACCGAGCGCCTCGAAGATCTCGTCGGCGCCGAGCATGGCGCGCGAACTGTGGCCGACATCGTCGACATGAACCAGCCGCCAGTTGAATGGCCAGCCATTGGCTTCGGCGACGCGTTTCGCGTCCTCGAAGACATGATGGCCACGATCGAGACGGTTCTCGCCCTGGCGCTGCGCCT
This sequence comes from uncultured Rhodobacterales bacterium, assembly GCA_964391945.1. Taxonomy (GTDB): domain Bacteria; phylum Pseudomonadota; class Alphaproteobacteria; order Rhodobacterales; family Rhodobacteraceae; genus Amaricoccus. The sequence goes on from CAYMOD010000048.1 coordinate 6,917, forward strand.
CCTCCGTCATCGTCAGATCCTCGTCGCCGGTATCGGCCAGGCCAAGAAACACCGTTACCGGCGCTGCCAGATACATGCGCATGCGTTCGCGCGCGTCGTCCTCCGGCAGCAGGCCGAAACCGTAGGGCGCTTCTTCCTCCAGGCTTGGCACGACGTAGGTCGAGGGATTGGCGATGACGATTCGCGCCACGTCGGAAGGCGTGGAATAGGCGGCGACCCGGGACAGGAACTGCGCGCCCGCCGAATGGCCGAACAGGAAGACCGGCGTGTCCGGCTGGCCTTCCTGCATCCGCGCCCATTCGATGATGTCGTCGATCATCTCGACGGTCCATTCCTCCTCGGGCAGCAGCTCGCCGTCCTGCGCCACCCCGCCGCGGTGATAGCTCCAGTTCGGAAACCGCTCCCGGTCGAAACGCGGCGCGTAGATCACGAAACATGCGCGATCGGCGATATCCCGGGCCGAGTTGCGATAGGAATCGGCCGTCCTGCCGGTGCCGTGAAAGACCAGCAGCAGCGAAGGCGCGGCGCATCTGGTTGGCCGGTAGGTGAAAACCTCGAGCGTTTCGCCCTCGACCGGCATCTCGAGCTGGCCGACGCCGATGTCGAACGCCGGGGCGGCAGAGGGGAAGGTCGCGCCGAGGAGGACAAGGCCGGCCGCGATGCGCCCCAGCAACCGGGATGCCCTGCCGGCAGCCCTTCCGCCGCCCCGGCCTCCCTTCATGCCCCTATCCTCCCGGCTTCCCATGACCACCCTCGATCCCGCCTGTTCCGTCACCCTCGTTCCCTCACATAGGTCGAGCGAAGAGCGGGCAAGCAATGCAACGGAGGCCACCGCCGCGTCAATCCGGGAGTCGACGACGAGGATACGTCCGATCGGCGCCCGCGATCGACGCCGGTCGCATCGGTCATTCGGCCCGCGCGGAGATGTGCAGTCTGATCGACCTCCGCCTGATCCTCACATCCCCGAAGCCCGCCTCCTGCAAGGCATTCTGCCAGGTTTCCTCGGGGAACACGCCGAGGCGGACGTGATCATGTTCGGCGCTGACCTCGCCGTTCTCGTGGCGGAGCAGATAGACGATATCCGTCTGGCAGGACGTGCCTTCCACCCCCGGGTGGTTCCACTCCATGTAGCGCATCCCGCGCCCCTCCCCGTCGGTTCCGCCGGTGTTCGTCCCGGGCTCGTAGTCCTCGAGCGTCCAGTCCGGGCAGAAGACGGCGCGACCGCCGGGCGGCAGATGCGCGCGCGCGGTTTCAAGCGCGGCCCGAAGGTCCTCGAGTTCGGTCAGATGGGCGATGGCATCATAAATCAGCACTGCGTCGAAACTCTCGTCGAGACGGAGCGTCCGCATGTCGCCCTCGAGGTGGCGGCATTCGGGATTGAGCGACCGGCTGAGATCGAGCATCCGCGGCGAGGTATCGACAAGCGTCATGTCGAACGATTCCTTGAGATGGGAGGCGAGATGCCCGCCACCCGATCCCAGCTGCAGCAGGCTTGGCCGGGCCTCCGACTCGTCATCGCGGAGCCTTCTGGCGAGCCTTGCCGCCTCCCTGGCAAATCTCCGCGGCGGCTGCATCAATGGCCACCATTCCGCGAGTTCGTCGTAAAGCTTCATCAGGTATCTCCAGTTGTCTTGCGCGGCCATTCATGGGCGCGATTCCGCGCGGCGTCCATCTAAAGAAAAACACTCGCTGGGGAAGTCGCCATCTTCCGCTGATTTGCGCCGAAACCGCCCCAGCCTGGGCGAATGCCGGCGAAATGTCGCCGATGACTGGGGTATTACTCTCTTTGCGATTTGATCACTCTGCCTTTTCTCCTTGATAGTGAGGGGTCCCGCGGGCCAGAGTGCGCGCTGTCTGCGTCAGGCTGGAGGCAGGATCATCCCTTACGAATCCGCAACCGAGATCGATCTGTCCGCAACCGGGATCGAAACAGTGGAGCTTGCTCCGATCAGGGCGGAGGATGCCGCTGCCTTCTCCGCCGCCTGTGACACGGCGGGTGTCCATACCCACCGTCACTTCTTCCCCTCTCTTCTTTTCTATTCGGGAAGAGGCGATCTCCGCTGGGAACGCCACGGCGACTCGATCATCGTCTACCAGATCCTGCGGCGACCCGATCGCATGAAGCTCTACCTGTCGCCGTTCCCTTTCGATCCGGACGCGCTGCGCCACGCCCTTGATCGCATGCGGGATTTCAACGGCGGCGGGCCGGGCCGGATCAAGTGGATCCCCGAGGAGGACGCGCTGGACATCGCCCGGCAGGGCCTCCGCGTGTCCTTCCGGGAAGACGAGTACATCTTCGAGCGCGAAGCGGTCATGAAGCTCGAGGGATCGGGCTTTGCCAAGCTGCGCCAGGAGATCGCGCGCGCCAGAAGAGCGGGCCGGGTCGAGGTGCGTCCCTATCTCCCGGAGGACCGTGAGGCATGTCTCGCGCTGGCCGAGACCTGGAAGGAGCGGCTGGAATCGACTGGGGTGAGGGTCGGCGGCCACAGGACGAAGCGCACCTGCCTCACCCAAGCCGCGCAGCTCGCGCCGCCGCTCCTGAGCGGGATGGTGACCGAAGTCGATGGCATCGTGCGCGGCTTCGCATTCGCCGGCCGGATCACCGGGGACGTGGGATGCAACTACCTCTCGACGACCGACAGCCAGTTTCGCGGGCTTCCCCATCTCCTGTGCTATTCCCTCATGGAGGCGCAGCCGGAACTGCCCTACTTCAATGACGGCAACGATGCCCGGCGCCCCGGGCTGCGCGAGCAGAAGGAAAGGTTCCGCCCCGTCAGAAGGCTTGGGCTCTATGGCGCCCTCGCAAAGTAGCCTCTGTTGTAGACGGACCGAGCGATCATGACCGCCGGCTACCTGCCGATGTCGGGCCAGATCGTCGACGCGACGCTGATGACAACGCCGCGCCAGCGCAACAGCGAGCCTGAGAAGGCGGCGATCAAGGCAGGCAAACGGCATCCGAGATCTGGCCGAGGAGCCGGCGAAGGCGCAGTAGAAAGATGCCGACGCCCGCTGGACGATGAAGTTCTCGAAGGCCGGGCCGGCCACTAGGATGCGCCCTCATATCGCGGCAAGCCAGCTGCGGATAGCGGCGAGTTTGAGGGCGGCGAGGTGGTTCTCGGGTCGGCGGTCGTAACGGGTCGCCAGTCCGCGGAATTGCTTGATGCGGTTGAAGAAGCGTTCGACCAGGTTCTCTGGCGGTAGACCCAGGTCGAGAAGCTGAAGCTGCCGTTTCGGCTCGCGCGCGGCGGGATGTTCGCCCAGGCGCCCCGTTCGGCGGCGAGGTCGCGGATGGCGTTGGTGTCGTAGGCGCGGTCGGCGATCAACGTCGCCAGCGGCGAGGTCTTCGAGAAGCGCCGC
>CAYMOD010000049.1:0-10260 GCA_964391945.1 uncultured Rhodobacterales bacterium
GGTCCTTATGATGTTGAAAATGCGTTCTTCCTTTCGTAGCGGCACCGCCCCCTGGCGGGTGCCGCGCGGCGCGGGGGCTTTGCCCCGCGGATCCCCCTTTTCCGGTTCGGGCTGTCCCTCGGGATCGGAAGGGGCCCTTGCGTACGGCGGCGGTTCGGATGTTCCGGCGCACCGCCCGGCGCCGATTTCATGATACGCGCCGCTGCCGGCGCGGGATCAGCGCATCACACTCCCGGTGATGCGGAAGCGGACCGCGCGAGGGCGTCCTCCGCGCGGCCCACGAAATCCGTCAGCGGCGGATGCCGAGCCGCCCGATCAGATCCCGGTAGCGGGCCTCGTCGCGCGCCTTGACATAGTCGAGGAGCTTCCGGCGCTGCGACACCATCTTGAGCAGGCCGCGCCGCGAATGATTGTCCTTGATGTGGGACTTGAAGTGCTCGGTGAGCGTGCTGATGCGGCTCGTCAGGATCGCCACCTGCACTTCGGGCGAACCGGTGTCGCCCGGTTTGGTCGCATATTCCTGGATGAGCCGCTGTTTGTCTTCTGGGGTGATCGACATCCGGATGTCTCCTGCATGGATCGTTTCGGGGCCGTTTCCGGTTCCGGCCGCGGCCAGGATGTCGTCCAGCAGGGTCGGAGCCATGACGGTGCGCACCCGCGCGCCTGCGGGTCCACCGCGGCGCTTATGCACAAGTCGGTGCTGAATGGAAAGGCCGGAAACGCCCGGCCCGGCACCGGCGTTTGCGCTAGTTCCCGGCGTCGAGCCGCGGGTCGAGGCGCAGGACCCGCGTCGGATGCAGCAGGCCGCCGCGGTAGACGCCGATCGCCACCGGCAGGCCGTCGAAACTCGCCCAGGCCTCGTCGCCCCAGTCGAGATCGCCCGCTGCCACCGGCGCGGGATTGCCGGTGGCGAGCCGCCGGGCCGCTGCCTCGGGGATGGTAATCTCGACGAGATCGTGGAGCCCCGCCGCCACCGGCAGGAGCCGCGCCTCCAGTTCCGCGGCGTCGAGTGCCTCGAATGTCGGCCAGTCGATGCCGTCTCCGGGCTCGAACGGTCCCGACCAGATGCGGCGGAGCGCGGTGACATGCCCGTGCGTGCCGAGCGCCCGCCCGAGGTCGCGCGCGATCGCGCGGACGTAGCCGCCCTTGCCGCAAACCATCTCGAGCACCGCGTGATCGGCATCGGGCGCCTCGACGAGTTCGAGGCGCTCCACCCGCAGCGGCCGGGCCGCGAGTTCCGGATTTCCCCCCTCGCGCGCGAGCTTGTAGGCGCGCTCGCCGCCGATCTTCACCGCCGAATAGAGGGGCGGCACCTGGGTGATGTCGCCGGTGAAACCCGCGAGCGCCGCCCCGATCGCTGCCTCTGTCGGCCGGACCGGGGTCCTGGCGATCACGCGCCCCTCGGCATCGTCGGTATCGGTCGCGATGCCCCAGCGCACGGTGAACCGGTAGGCCTTGTCGGCATCGGTGATGTAGGGGACCGTCTTCGTCGCCTCGCCGAGCGCGACCGCGAGCACGCCGGTTGCCGCCGGGTCGAGCGTCCCGGCATGGCCGGCCTTCTTCGCGTCGAGGGCGCCCCGCACCCGGTTCACCACATTGGTCGAGGTGAGCCCGGGCGGCTTGTCGATGATCAGCCAGCCGTTGACGTCCCGGCCCTTGCGCCGCCGCGCCACGGACTCACTCCTTCTCGATGTCGCGGCGCACCGCGTCGCTTTCGAGGAGGGCGCGGGTGTGTTCCGCCTGGTCGAAGGTGGTGTCGACCTCGAAGCCGATTTCCGGCGAGTTCCTGAGGTTCACGCCCTGGGTCACGATCCGCCGGATCGCGGCCTTGTTGCGGTTGAGCGCCTTGACCACGCCCCTGGCGTTGACGCCGCCGAGCGGCATCACATAGGCCGTCGCATGGCGCAGGTCGGGCGAGATCCGGACCTCGCTCACCGTCACCGAGGCGGTTTCGAGCTCGGGATCGCCGATCTCGCCGCGCTGGAGGACCTCGGCGAGGGTCCGCCGGATCAGCTCGCCGACCCGGAGCTGGCGCTGGCCCGGCCCGGCCCCGGATGTTCTGCCTCTGCCCATGGCCGCTCCCTTCTGTCGCATGAGGATGGAAGTCAAGCCAGCCTCTGACGCGGTTGGAGGCCACGACCTCGGGAAAGCCGGCCGGTATCGAGGGTATCATAGCTGTTCCGCCCTGTTGCCGGTGGATGTTTCGGCGCAAATCCCCACGCCCTCCCTTTCCGAATCCCGCGCCTGGGGGCTAAAGCGGACATGAATGGAGAAGGAGACGAACATGGATGAGCGGGTCGCGATCGCGGTGGCCGGCGTCTCCGGCCGGATGGGGCGGATGCTGGTCCGTGCGGTGGAGGAAAGTCCGCAGGCGCGGCTTTCGGGCGTCACCGAACGTCCCGGTCACGACTGGATCGGCCGCGACCTCGGCGAGGCGTGCGGGGGGGCGCCGAACGGCATCATTGTCCGTGAGGATCCGCTCGATGTCTTCGCCGAGGCGCAGGCGGTGCTCGACTTCACCACGCCGGCGGCGACCATGGTCCATGCGGAGATCGCCGCCCAGGCCCGGCTCGTCCACGTCATCGGCACGACCGGCCTCGAGAGGGAGCACCACGAGCGCCTCGCTGCCGCCGCCCGCCACGCCGCGATCGTCCAGTCCGGCAACATGAGCATCGGGGTCAATCTGCTCACCAGCATCGTTCAGCAGGTAGCCGCCGCACTCGGCCCCGATTTCGACATCGAGATCCTCGAAATGCACCACCGGATGAAGGTCGATGCGCCCTCTGGCACCGCGCTCATGCTCGGCGAGGCTGCCGCCCGGGGTCGTGGCGGCAACCTTGCCGATCTCGCCGAGCGGGCGCGCGACGGGATCACCGGCCCGCGCCGCGAGGGTTCGATCGGCTTTGCAACATTGCGGGGTGGCGATGTCGTCGGCGAGCATGAAGTGATCCTTGCCGGCGCGGGCGAGCGCATCGTGCTTCGTCATGTCGCCACCGACCGGATGCTGTTTGCCCGCGGCGCCGTTCGCGCCGCGCTCTGGGGCCAGGACCGGGCGCCGGGCCTTTACACCATGGCGGACGTGCTCGGGCTGCCCGCCGCCGGGCGCTAGCAACCGGATCGAAAAGCGCTCCCGGACGGCATTTTTCGCGCCGTGTTTTTCGCGCCGCGAGGCTGCGCGAATCGCTTGGTTTTTTACACAAGCTCTGCTTAGGTGGCGCCGGTGTAGTTGACGCCTTGACTTGGACTTGCCTGTTGGTCCCTCGGGGGCTGGCCGGACCATAGATCTTGGTCCGACTGTACCGCGAGCCGCCGCATGTCGCGGGCGGCCCTCTAGACTTGGAGACCGACTATGGCTACCGGAACCGTCAAGTGGTTCAACGCCACCAAGGGCTATGGCTTCATTCAGCCGGCTAATGGCGGCAAGGATATCTTCCTGCATGTCTCGGCACTCGAGCGCGCCGGCCTCAACGGCATCGCCGACGGGCAGAAGGTGTCCTACGAACTCGAGTCCGGCCGCGACGGCCGCACCTCGGCCGGCTCGATCGAACTGATCGACTGAACCACTCGACCGGACCCGTGCCCTTCGGGGCCGAAACATTCAGGGCCTGCCGCCGCCGCGGCAGGCCCTTTTCGTTCAGACCCGCTTGAGGCATGGCGAGCGGATACCTCCGAAGACGGGAACTCTCCGCAGAACCGTGTTGCTGGTCCGGGCCGGGCGACGGCCGCTTCGCATCCCGGTGCGGAGGCAACGCGCCGAAGGGCCTGCGTGAGAGATCGCGATGAACGGGCGATATGGGCTGCGTTCCTGCTCGCGGGTAGGCGTGGCGGCAGCCACTTTCGCGCTCACGCGCGATAACGGCGACATCCTGCGGCGCGGCGCGGTGCGATGTTCGCCTCACGCGCGATAATGGCTTCTCGGACCGGCGGGAGTATCGAAGCCAGGAGATCGCCGGCCGTTCCCGGCCCGCCGGCGGAGCAGGACCGGGCCCACCATTGCCAGCCCGATGGGACCGCCTGAGGCAGCAGGGGGGGAATCCGGGCCACCGGCCCACAGCATGCCGGCCCGCGTCACTCGGGCTGCGGCGCCTCTCCATCCTCGCTGCCGTCCGGCTGCCCCGCCGCGCCGTTCTCCTGCTGCGATCCGTCCGTGGCGTCTTCCGCGGCCTCCCCGGCACCGGCGGGCTGTTCCCCCGCCGCCGCTTCGTCCTCCGCTGGCGTATCCGTCCCGGTCTGTCCGACGGCGTCGCCTGCGTCCTCCGGCATGTCGGCGCGGCGGAACGCCGGTGCGTTCTCGATATCGGCCGGATCGACCGACAGGAGGATATGCGTCCGGGCCACGTCCTCGGAGTCGGGCAGCATCCGCACGAGGCCCATCGCCACCGCCACCTCGCGGTCGCCGCCCGGCAGTTCGGGATCGAGTTCGACCACGAGGCCGGCCGCGCCGCCGCGCCGGTCGAGCACGAGATCGGTGATCGTGCCGATCGGCCGCTCCCCGTCGAGGAAGGCGGCATCCGCCGTGCCGGGAGTCGGCGCGCCGCCCCTCCGCTGAATTCCGGTGTCGGTCGCGTCGAGAAACACTGGCTGGCCGGCGAGGTTGCTGGCGAGCAGGTGATATTCCAGCAGTTCGGCGATGAAGAACGTGTCGGTTGCGGCCCTGGTGGCGATGCCGACGGCGCCGCCGGCGTCCCCTTCAGCGGTTCCGTCCCTATCGCCGGCGGTCTGTCCGGCGGCCGCCTGGACCAGAAGGCCGGCCAGGGCGGCGGCGGCGACAATCGTCCTCATGTTGGCGTCTCCCCTGATGGTATCATTCCGCGCCGGCTCGCGGGTCCGGTTCCGCGGGGTTCCTGAATTTTCTGGCTCCGCGGCTTCCGGGCGTCAACCCGGCCCCGCGGGTGCGGTTCCTCCCGGCATCATACCGGCCTGATCCCGCCGGGACACCCGCCGCGGTTCCGCGCGGCAGGTGGTGGTGCCATGAGGCAAGCTACGAGAATTTTATCGCCGTAACCCGCAAAGACAGGTGACGCAACGGGTTCGGGCCCCCAAGTTAGATGGAAGGGAATTGGCCGCCGACAGGCGGGCGGCGGCTGGCAGCAGAGGATACCAGGCATGGAAATCTTCGACCGCTTCGCCGAAGCCTACGATCGCCTCAGGGTCGACGAGATGTCGTTGCAGGACTATCTGCTCGGCTGTCGCGACGATGCCATGATGCGGGCGACGGCGGCGGAGCGCATGGTCGCGGCGATCGGCGAGCCGGAACTTGTCGATACCAGCCAGGATCAGCGCCTCGGCCGCATCTTCCTCAATCGCACGATCAAGCGCTACAAGTCCTTCGGCGGTCTCTATGGGGCCGAGGAGACGGTCGAGCGCATCGTCGGCTTCTTCCGCCACGCGAGCCAGGGTCTCGAGGAGAGGAAGCAGATCCTCTACCTGCTCGGGCCGGTCGGCGGCGGCAAGTCGACGATCGCCGAGATCCTCAAGCAGCTGATGGAGAAGAAGCCGGTCTACATCCTCAAGGCCGGCGCCGAGATCAGCCCGCTTTTCGAGAGCCCGCTCGGCCTCTTCGATCCGGACCGGTTCGGCGCCCTGCTCGAGGACAAGTACAACATCCCGCGCCGGCTGCTGACCGGTCTGATGAGCCCGTGGGCGGTGAAGCGGCTCGAGGAATTCGCGGGCGACATCTCGAAATTCTCCGTGGTCAGGGCCTATCCTTCGAAGCTTCGCCAGATCTGCGTCGCCAAGACCGAGCCCGGGGACGAGAACAACCAGGACGTCTCGACCCTCGTCGGCAAGCTCGACATCCGCAAGCTCGAACATCTGAGCCAGAACGACCCCGATGCCTATTCCTACTCGGGCGGGCTCAACCGCACGACGCAGGGGCTCCTCGAATTCGTCGAGATGTTCAAGGCGCCGATCAAGGTGCTCCACCCGCTGCTGACCGCGACCCAGGAGGGCTCCTACACCGGCACCGAGAACATCGGCGCCATGCCCTATCAGGGCATCATCATCGCCCATTCGAACGAGGCCGAATGGCAGCAGTTCAAGGGCAACAAGAACAACGAGGCCTTCCTCGACCGCATCTCCGTGGTGAAGGTCCCCTATTGCCTGCGCTCGACCGAGGAGGCGCAGATCTACGAGAAGCTCCTCAAGGGCAGCTCGCTCACGGCGGCGCCGCGGGCGCCCGAGACCCTGCCGATCCTCGCCCGGTTCTCGGTCCTCACCCGGCTGCGCGAGCACGAGAACTCGACGCTCTATTCCAAGCTCCGCGTCTATGACGGCGAGACCCTGAAACACACCGATCCGAAGGCGCGTTCGCTCCAGGAATATCGCGACACCGCGGGCGTCGACGAGGGGATGACCGGGATCTCGACCCGGTTCGCCTTCAAGGTCCTCTCCGAGACCTTCAACCACGATACCGAGGAGGTCGCCGCCGATCCGGTGCATCTGATGTATGTGCTCGAACAGGCGATCAAGCGTGAGCAGTTCCCCGACGAGATCGAGACCCGCTACCTCGACTACATCCGTACCGAACTCGCGCCCCGCTATGCCGAGTTCATCGGCGAGGAAATCCAGAAGGCCTATCTCGAGAGCTATTCCGATTACGGCCAGAACCTCTTCGACCGCTACATCGCCTATGCCGATGCCTGGATCGAGGAGCAGGACTTCAAGGACCCCGACACCGGCCAGATGTTCGACCGCGAGATCCTCGAGGGCGAGCTCGCCAAGATCGAGAAACCGGCCGGCATCGCCAACCCCAAGGACTTCCGCAACGAAGTGGTGAAGTTCGTCCTGCGCGCCCGCGCCGAGAACGAGGGCCGCAACCCCGACTGGCACAAATACGAGAAGCTGCGCCGGGTGATCGAGAAGCGGATGTTCTCGCAGGTCGAGGACCTGCTCCCCGTCATCTCCTTCGGCGCCAAGCGCGACAAGGAGACGGAGGCGAAACACGCCGAATTCGTCGACCGGATGGCGGCCCGCGGCTATACGCCCCGCCAGGTCCGCCGCCTCGTCGAATGGTACATGCGGGTGAACAAGGCGGGGTAACGGAGCACGCATGGCGAATTTCATCGACCGCCGGCTGAACCCCAGGGACAAGAGCCTCGGCAACCGCCGCCGCTTCATCCGCAGGGTCCGCTCCCATGTGAAACAGGCGGTCGACGAGGCGGTGAAACGGCGCAGCATCGCTGATGTCGATCGCGGCGGCCAGGTCTCGGTCCCTTCCGAATCGATCGGCGAGCCGCATTTCCATCATGCGTCAGAAGGCGGGCGGCGCGAACGCGTCCTGCCCGGCAACAAGCATTTCCGCGCCGGCGACCGTATCGAGAAGCCCGGGAAGGGCGGCGGCGGACGCGGCAGCAAGGGCGCGCCCGACGGCGAAAGCGAGGACGATTTCATCTTTGCCCTCTCGCGCGAGGAACTCCTCGATGTCTTCTTCGAGGATCTCGAGCTTCCCGACATGGTCAAGCGCACCCTGAAGGAGGTCGTCGCGACCGAGCCGCGCCGGGCCGGCATCTCGATGACCGGCACGCCCGGCAATCTCAACGTGCGGCGTACCATGCGGAACGCCTTCGGCCGCCGCCTCGCGCTCCGCCGCCCGAGCGACGCCGATGTTCGCGCGCTGCGCGAGCGGCTCTTTGCCCTCGAAGCCATCTGCGAGCCCGATCGGGAGGAGCGGCGGGAACGCGCCCTCATCGAGGCCGAGCTCGACGAGATCCTCCGCCGCAAGCGGCGGATTCCCTATCTCGACCCGCTCGATGTCCGCTATAACTACTTCGAGCCGACGCCGCGGCCGAAGGCGAACGCGGTGATGTTCTGCCTGATGGATGTCTCCGCCTCGATGGGCGAACGCGAGAAGGACCTCGCCAAACGCTTCTTCGTCCTCCTCCATCTCTTCCTCACGCGGCGCTACGAGAAGGTCGAGCTTGTCTTCATCCGCCACACCCATGTCGCGAGCGAGGTCGACGAGGATACCTTCTTCCATGCCCGGGAATCCGGCGGCACCGTGGTTTCCACCGCGCTGAAGGAGATGCGCCGGATCATCGACGAACGCTACCCGGCCGCCGACTGGAACATCTACGCCGCCCAGGCCTCCGACGGCGATAATTACACGGGCGATTCCCTCGGCTGCGCCGCGCTCCTGCGCGAGGAACTGATGAGGCTCTGCCAGTATTTCGCCTATATCGAGATCATCGCCGAGGAGGAGGCGCGGTTTCTCACCAGCGACTACAACGGCACCGAACTCTGGCTCGCCTATCGCGGCGTCGCCGCCAGTTGGCCCAACTTCGCGATGAAGCGCATTGCCAGACCCGGCGACATCTATCCGGTGCTGCGCGAGCTCTTCGCGAAGCGCAGGGGGGAGCCCGCCCATGCCTAGGCGCAGGCGCGACACCGGCCTCCTCTTCGAGGGCGCCGACTGGGATTTCGACACGCTCCGGCGCACCCACGACGCGATGGAGGTGATCGCGCGCGACGAGCTCGGCCTCGACTTCTACCGCAACCAGATCGAGATCATCTCGTCCGAGCAGATGCTCGACGCCTATTCCTCGACCGGCATGCCGCTGATGTACCGCCACTGGTCGTTCGGCAAGCATTTCATCCAGCATGAGCGGCTCTACCGGAAGGGCGCCGCGGGCCTCGCCTACGAGATCGTCATCAACTCCAATCCGTGCATTTCCTACTGCATGGAGGAGAACACGATGGCGCTGCAGGCGCTGGTGATCGCGCACGCGGCCTTCGGCCACAACCACTTCTTCAAGAACAACCACCTGTTCCGGCAGTGGACCGACCCGGAGGGCTTCCTCGATTACCTCCAGTACGCCAAGGCCTACATAGAGCGCTGCGAGGAGCGCCACGGGGCCCGCAAGGTCGAGCGCCTGCTCGATTCCGCCCACGCCCTGATGCCGTCGAGCGTCTTTCGCCACCGCCGCCCGCCCCGGCTCTCCGAGCGCGAGGCCCGTGCCCGCGATCGGCTGCGGCTCGAGGAGGAGGAGCGCTCCGCCAATTATCTCTGGGACGCGATGCCGGCGTCGCGCCGTACGCCCCTCGATGACAGCGATTTCAGCCAGCGCAAGCGGGAGATGCGGCTGCCGGAGGAGAACCTCCTCTATTTCATCGAGAACTACAGCCAGATACTGAAACCCTGGCAGCGGCAGGTGTTGCGGATCGTCCGCAACATCGCCCAGTATTTCTACCCGCAGAAACAGACGCAGGTGATGAACGAGGGCTGCGCCTGTTTCGTGCATTGGGAGATGCTGAACCGCCTGCACCGCGCCGGAAGGATCGACGACGGCACCATGCTCGAGGTGCTGCACCACCATACCAACGTCATCGCCCAGCCCGATTTCGACGACCGCCGCTTCGGCGGCATCAATCCCTACGCGCTCGGCTTCGCGATGATGCAGGACATCAAGCGCATCTGCCTCGAGCCGACCGCAGAGGACCGCGACTGGTTCCCGGAGATTGCCGGCAAGCGAGACTGGCGGGATGTGCTCAAGGACGCCTGGGCGAATTACCGCGACGAGAGCTTCATCCAGCAGTATCTGAGCCCGAGGGTGATGCGCAATTTCCGCTTCTTCGCCTGTACCGACGTTTCGGAGGAGGCGTGGGTCACGGTAGCCGGCATCCACGACGAGCGCGGCTATCGCGCGGTCCGCGACGCGCTCGCCCGTTCGCGCGACATCTCGGTGCGCGAGCCCGACATCCAGATCGTCGATGTTGATCTTCAGGGCGACCGGGTGCTTCACCTGCGGCATTTCGAGCGCGACGGCGTGCCGCTCGACCGCAGCGAGCGCGAGGCGACCCTCATGCATCTGCGCCATCTCTGGGGCCATGGCGTGACCCTGGAGGATGTCCGGTGAGGGCAGGTTGACTTCCGGCCGGGTTTTACCCACGCTTTGAAATCAGTGGCCCGGATGGAGCTTCACGCATGGGCGCCATTTGGCCCATGCCCCGGTCCGAGGCTCGGGCGCCCGGCAGGCGCGCGGGCCGAGTTGCCGAACGCGGACATGGGTGCTACGCCCGCCATCGATCAGTGACATTCGGAGCACCCAAGGAATGACCCTCGACAATCCCGCCATGGAGCACGCCGTCCGCGATCTCGGCCTCGCCGATTACGGCCGCAAGGAGATCGAGATCGCCGAGACCGAGATGCCGGGCCTGATGGCGCTGCGCGAGGAGTACGGCGCGGCGCAGCCGCTTAAGGGCGCGCGTATCGCCGGCTCGCTGCATATGACCATCCAGACCGCGGTGCTGATCGAGACCCTG
>CAYMOD010000050.1:0-2260 GCA_964391945.1 uncultured Rhodobacterales bacterium
CGAATGCGTGGGCAGTGCCGCATAGCCGGTGAGCCGCAGCCCGTCGCGCCCGGCCTCGACCGCCACCGCCGACTCCGCGAAACCCGTGCCGAGGATTGCCCGGAGCCGGCGCGACATCGCCGGAAAGAGCTCGCCCGTTTCCGCCTCGAGCCGCAGCAGTTCGCGCGGCCGCTCCGGCGCGCTTGCCTCCGTGAGCGAGAAGGCGACCGCGGGTGCGGCCATCGCCAGCCGCCGCACCGTGTCGAGGATCGCCTGGGTCTCCGCCCGGTCGCTGCGCAGGAACTTGAGCCGCGCCGGCGTCGCGGCGAAGAGATCGCGCAGCTCCACCATTGTGCCGCGCGCGAGCGCCGTCGGCCGCGGCGCGCCGGCCACACCGGCGGTCACCTCCATCTGCGCCGCCTCCGCCGCGCCCGCCGCCCGCGAGACGAGTTTCAGCCGGCCGACCGCCCCGAGAGAGGCGAGCGCCTCGCCGCGGAAGCCGAGGAAGCGGATATCGACGAGATCGTCGCCCTCGAGTTTCGAGGTCGCGTGCCGGGTGAGCGCGAGCGGCAGTTCCTCGGCCGCGATTCCATGCCCGTCATCGACGACCCGGATCAGGGTCTTGCCGCCATGGGCGATCGTCACCTCGATGCGCGCCGCGCCGGCGTCGAGGGCGTTCTCGACCAGTTCCTTGATCGCCGAGGCGGGGCGCTCCACCACTTCGCCCGCGGCGATGCGGTTGACCGCCCCGGGGGCGAGCTGCCGGATAGGGCGCCGGTCAAGGCTCATCTTGTGGATGGACGCATTCATCACGCCACAGCTAGCATAAAGGCGGCGGGTGAACCAGCGTCAGTTAACGGTGCCGTCCGTCTCCAGTCCCGCCGGCTGGCCGACGATCACGAAGCTCAACGCCTCGGGATCGAGGAGGCGCGTGGCGATCCGGGCCACATCCTCGAGGGTGACCGCCTCGACCAGATCGTTGCGCTCGTTGACGTAGTCGATGCCGAGACCCGCGACCTGGAGGCCGAGAAGCTGGGCCGCGATCCGCGCATTGCCCTCGAAACGCAACGGATAGGCGCCGGTGAGATAGCGTTTCGCCGCGTCGAGTTCCGCCGCCGTCACGCCGCCCTGGGCCGCGCGCTCCCATTCCGCGCGTACGAGGTCGATCGCCTCGGCCACCCGGTCATTCGCCGAGGAGAACGACCCGAGATAGAGCTGCCCGAAATCGTTGGACATCAGCGCGGTGTAGATGCCGTAGGTGAGGCCGCGCTTTTCGCGCAGTTCCTCCGTAAGCCGCGAGCCGAACCCCCCGCCGCCGAGGATGTGGTCAAGCACATAGGCCGGGATGAAGTCGGGATCATCGCGCGGGATGCCGCCGTGGCCGAAGACCACCACCGATTGCGGGATCGGAAATTCGATCACTTCGACTCCGCCGTCGACCGCCGCCTCCGCCACTTCGGGCAGGGGCGGGCCTTCCGCGGGGAGCGCCCCGAAAGTCTCGTCGAGAAGCGGCGCGAGTTCCTCGGGGCCGATTGCGCCGACCACGGCGAGCATCAGCCGATCGCGGGCGAGTGCCTGTCCATGCTGGGCAGCAACATCCTCGCGCGTCAGCGCCTCGACCGTCTCCGGAAGCCCGTCCGGGGGAACAGCGTAGGGATGGTCCGGAAAGGCCTCCGCCCAGAAGGTCCGCATGGCAACACGGTTGGGATCGCTTGCATCGCCACGCAGGACGGCGAGTTGTCGCGCCCGGCTCCGCTCGAGCGCCTTCTCGCCAAAGGTGGGCTCGATGAGCGCGAGCTGAAGCAGGCCGAAACTCTCCTCCCTGTTCTCCGCGAGCGTTGTCATCGAGAGAGAAACCCCGTCGGCGGTGGCGCTGAAACTCACCGAGGAGGCAAGCTCTTCCAGCGCCGCGGCATAGCTCGTCGCGTCCATACCGCCCGCGCCCTTGTCGAGGAGCGACGCCATCAGTGCGGTCGCACCCGCCTTGTCCGCCGGGTCGAGCGCCGCGCCACCGCGGAAACTCCCCTCGAGCGTCACGATCGGGATCGTGTGATCCTCGTAGAGCCAGGCGGTGATGCCGCCCGGGGAAACGACCTCGACGATCTCGAGGTCGATCGCGGAGCGTTCCTCGTCATGAAGGGTCGAGGGCCGTTCCTCGTCATGAAGGATCGATGAGCGTTCCTCGTCATGTGGAGTCGAGGATCGCCCCGCGTCCTGCTGGACCGGGGAGCGCGCCGTGCCCGCTCCGACCGGGTCCGTCTCCGCCGCCGTGGGTAGCGAC
>CAYMOD010000050.1:2360-10215 GCA_964391945.1 uncultured Rhodobacterales bacterium
GGAGCGCGCCGTGCCCGCTCCGACCGGGTCCGTCTCCGCCGCCGTGGGTAGCGACAACGCAAGACACGCGGCGGCCGCCGCAAGGATGCCGCGGATCATTGGCCCGAAACCTCCGTGTCGTCGAAGATCACCTCGCCCGGTTCTTCTCCCTCGCCGGTCCCGAGCAACCAGCCCGTGACCGCCGCTTCGGGCCGGAAGACCTTATGCGCCGCCGCCATCACGTCCCCGGCCGTCACCGCGGCGAGGGCCTCGGGCCAGGCACGCACGTCCTCCACACCAAGACCCGCCGTCATGGCGGCGCCGATCTGCCGCGCCCGCTCGCCAAGGTTGTCTCGCGCATAGATCTCGGCGGCACGCAGACGGGTCTTGATCCGTTCCAGTCGCTGGGAATCGAGGCCTGTCGCGAGGAAATTGGCGATCACCTGGTCCATCCGGGCCTCGGCCTCGGCGAGCGTTATGCCAGGATTTGGGGTGACGTAGACCCCGAAGGTCGACCGGCCGAGCGCGAGATCGCCATAATAGGCGCCGACGTCGAGCGCGAAATCCTCCTCCACCCGCAGATCCTGCGCGAGAACGGAGGTGATGCCGCTACCGAGTGCCTCGGCCAGCACCGCGAGCGCGGCGGCCTCGTCCTGGTCGCCGGGACGCCGCGGCTCGGCGAGATAGGTGCGGATGACATAGGGGTTCTGCACCCGGGGGTCGGTGTACTCCACGCGCCGGACCGCGTGCTGTGGCGCCACCTGCATCCGCTCCCGCGCCGCAAGGTCGGGATCGGCGGGGACCTGCGCGTAATGCTTGCGCGCGAGCGCCTCGACCTCGTCGAGGGTAACGTCTCCCGCGACGATCAGGATCGCGTTGTTCGGCGCGTAATGCTCGCCGTAGAAATCGAGCGCGGCATCGAGGGTCAGGTCCTCGATCTCGTGCATCCAGCCGATCACCGGGCGCCCGTAGGGGTGGTTGATGAACTGCACCGCGCGGCGCTCCTCGTTGAAGACGCCGCCGGGGCGGTTCTCCACCACCTGCCGGCGCTCCTCCATCACCACGGCGAGTTCCGATCGGGCAGACCTTGCCGGCGGCGCGAGATCAGCCATCCGGTCGGCCTCCATCTCCATCACCAGGTCGAGCCGGTCGGTGGCGATGCGCTGGAAATAGCCGGTGTAGTCGTAGGAGGTGAAGGCGTTGTCCTCGCCGCCGTTCTCGCGCACGATCCGGCTGAACTCGCCCTCGGCACGGTCGTTCGTGCCCTTGAACATCATGTGCTCGAGGTAATGCGCAAGGCCGGAGAGGCCGGGCGGATCGTCGGCGGCGCCGATCCTGTACCAGACCATGTGGGTAACGACCGGGGCACGGTGATCCTCGATCACCACGCCTTCGAGCCCGTTCTCGAGCGTGAAGGTCCGGATGCCGTCGTCGGGTATCTCCCCGGCAAGGAGCGGCAGGGCCGGCAGGCTCAGGCCGAGAACGAGGAGTGGGATACGCATGAACGATCTCCGCATGGTTCCGCCGCAAGCTACGGCGAGGCCGCCCGGAATCAACGACCGCCACGCGAAGGTGATCGTGGCGGCCGTTCCTGTGTCTCGGGCAGTCCCGGATCCGGTCAGGCGATCCCCTCGCCGCCCGTGACTCCATAGACCTCGCCGGTGATGTAGCTGCCTTCCTGGGAGGCGAGCAGGACATAGACCGGTGCGAGTTCCACAGGCTGGCCAGGCCGGCCGAAGGTGCTTCCGCCTCCAAAATTCTGCACCTTCTCCTGCGACGAGCCGCCGCTCGGGTTCAACGGCGACCAGAACGGTCCGGGTGCCACCGAATTGGCGCGAATGCCCTTCGCGATCAGCTCGGAGGCAAGCGCCTTGGTGAAGGCCACGATGCCGGCCTTGGTCGTCGCGTAGTGCATGATCGTGGTGGTCGGATCATAGGCCTGGATCGAGGCCGTGGTGATGATGGCGGAACCGGGAGGCATGATCTTTGATGCCTCCTGCGTCGTCCAGAACAGGGCATAGAGATTCGTGCGCATCGTCGCGTCGAAATCCTCGGTCGTGATCTGATCGAGGGCTTCGAAATACTGCTGGTGCCCGGCATTGACGACGAGGATGTCGAGCCCGCCAAGCTCATCCGCTGCCCGTTTCGGCAGGTCCCGCGCATAGGTCTCGTCGGTAACGTCGCCGGGAAGGGCCACGGCCTTGCGGCCTGCCTCCTCGATGAGGGCGATGACCTCGTCGGCATCCGGCTGCTCGACCGGGAGATAGGCGATCGCGACATCGGCGCCCTCGCGTGCATAGGCGATCGCGATCGCGCGACCGATCCCGGAATCGCCTCCGGTGATCAGCGCCTTGCGTCCCTCGAGCTTTCCCGAACCCCGGTAGCTTTCCTCGCCGTGATCCGCCGGAGGATCAAGCCTGCGGGCGAGGCCTGGCGCCGGCTGGGGCTGTTTCGGGAAGGGAGGTGCGGGATATTGCGTGCGTGGATCCTGCATCTTGAGACGGTCTGCCATTTCTGCCTCCTTCAGGAATCGTCGTCCGGATGCCTCTTAACGGCGCCGAACCGCATCCGTTCACGCGGAAGATGCAAGACGCGCCCGGCATCGGCCGCAGCCAGCCGCGCACAAGGCTCCGGACGCGGGCCGGGTGCCGCTTGTCCGAGCGCCAGGACCATCCTCTGGCAATTGGCAGGGCGGCGAGTTGGGCGCTGAAGTGGCGGATACCCTCAACCGCCAAAGCCATCTCGCCGTGTGCGGCCTTTCCGGTTCAGACGGCGAGCATGAGGTCGTGGGGCCCGGTAGTCATCGCCTAAAGGCAGCTGGAGGTGAGTGGCGGTTTTCGGTGCGGCTGAAGAAGATCGGGATGGGCCCGGTTTCCTGAACCGCGCAATGCTCGGTGAAATGGCGGGTCTCGATCTTGAAGGCGAAGTCGCGCGTCGTCTGGCCAGACCACGGCGCCGTCACCGCTTTGCTGGCATCCGGTCGAAGGTAGCGTTGCTTTTGCCTTTCGCCGCAGCAGGATGGAATCGGCCAGGCCAGTGGCCGCAGGTCCTGCCGGATGTACGGATGTGGAGGCAGCCGGGCTTCTTGGGTGGACACCCTTCTCCCTTCATCTCCCCGACATGTTCCGGTGGCTCAACCCCGTCCCGCTGCCAGCGGCCGTGAAGGATCGCGAGGGCAATGGACTTGGGACAAGCGTTGCGGGCGCGTCCGCAACCTGGTCGAGTTCCTCTTGGCGATCGACGCCAGAACGTAGATGATCCATGAGCAGCGCCCACGCGATGAGCGCCGCTATCGCCCCCAACCCGCTGACCGGGTAGAGCGCCAGCGCGAGCAGCCAGCCTCCGCCGGAGATGAGCGTGGCAATCGTCGTGGCAAGGGCGCAACCCACCGAGATCAGGACATATCCGGCAATGTGGGGGCCCGTCTCCAGTTCCTGGTGTTCCATCTCCAGTTCATCCCGTCAGTTGCTCCGGGGTACGCGTGATCCCGCGGCCGGGAGACACCGTCGAGGTCTCCCGGGTGCGGCGGCGCACCGGCGGATGCCATGAAGTTCTGCCCCTGACGGCAGAAACGGCTCTATGGTTGATTTCGATAAGGTAGTATTAGCACCTGTTCTGCTCGCTCTGCGAGCGGAACGTCGGTTGATGGTTAATCAGCCGGATCAACCGTGCAGCCTTCGTCTGTCAAACGAACCTGGCGATGCTTCTTTGCTTATCAATCTTCGGGAGTATCGGGCCGGCTGCCGCGTGCCGTAGAAGGTGGGGCCCCTCAGGGTCGCTGATCATAGTCTCCGACCAGGGGCTCGGTCCGGATGACCTCGTCCAGATCGGCAAAGATGGCCAGCATCTCCTCTCTCGACTCGAAGCTCTCGCAGACGACCACGAGATTCGGCGTGTTGGAGGATGCCCGGACAAGGCCCCAGGCGCCGTTGTCGAGGGTCACCCGCGCCCCGTTGATGGTGACGATCCCCGTGATCGCTCGCCCGCCGAGGCTACCGCCCCGCGCGGCGCGCTCCTGAAGCCGGTCGATGATGCGGCCAAGCACGGCATGTTTCTCCGTATCCGGGCAGAACGGCGACATGGTGGGCGTGGACCACGTGCGCGGCAGCGCCCGGGCAAGCTCCGCAAGCGCGCGGCCCGGGTTGCGGTCCATCAACTTGCAGATCTCCACCGCCACCCGAAGCCCGTCATCGTAACCGCGGCCGAGCGGCGGCGCGAGGAAGTAGTGCCCGGACTTCTCGAAACCCGCGAGCGCGCCGAGTTCCTTTACCCGGCGTTTCATGTGGCTGTGGCCGGTCTTCCAGTAATCCGCCCGGATGCCGTGGGCCCGCAGCACCGGATCGATGGCAAAGAGGCCGGTCGACTTGATGTCCGCGACCACCGTCGCGCCCGGATGCCGCGGCGCGAGGTCGCGGGCGAGGATCACGCCCATCTTGTCGGCGAAGATCTCCTGCCCCTCGTTGTCGACGACGCCGCAGCGGTCGCCGTCGCCATCGAAGCCAAGCGCGAGATCGGCGGAATGCCGGCGGACCTCGCGCCCCATGTCCTCCAGCATCTCCAGCGCCTCGGGATTGGGATTGTAGTTCGGGAAGGTCCAGTCGAGCGCGGTGTGCCGCGCGATGACCTCGACGCCGATCCGGTCGAGAAGATCCGGGGCGAACCGGCCGGCGGTGCCGTTCCCGGTCGCGCAGACCACCCGCAGCCGCCGGCTGATCCTGAACGAGCCGGCAAGATCCGCGAGATAGGCGTCCCGCATCCCGGATGCCGGCGCGTAGCCGCCGCCCGGAGATGCCCGTCCCGATCCCCCGAGCACGATGTCGCGAAGCCGCGCCATGTCCTCCGGCCCGTG
This sequence comes from uncultured Rhodobacterales bacterium, assembly GCA_964391945.1. Taxonomy (GTDB): domain Bacteria; phylum Pseudomonadota; class Alphaproteobacteria; order Rhodobacterales; family Rhodobacteraceae; genus Amaricoccus. Next base: position 7,189 of record CAYMOD010000050.1, read on the forward strand.
GGTCAGCGGCGGCTCGAACCCCATCTTCACCCCGGTCCAGCCGTTGGGGTTGTGGCTCGCCGTCACCATCGCGACCGCGGCGGTGCCGAGGTGGATCTGGGCGAAATAGGCCATGGGCGAGAGGGCGGTGCCGATGTCCCGGACCGAGATCCCGGCCTGCACGAGCCCGAGCATGAGCGCCTGTTTTACCGCGAGCGAATAGGCGCGATAATCGTTGCCGACGGCGATGACCGGTTCGAGCCCGCGCTCGCGCATCTGGGTTCCGAGGCCGAGCCCCAGCGCCGTCATCCCCGGAAGATTGATCTCCTCCGGGAAACGCCAGCGGGCATCGTATTCGCGAAATCCGGTCGGCGCGATGAGCGGCTCCGTGAAGAACTCCCAGCTGTTCTCCCGGATCGTGGCCCGAGGCAGCGGCAGCAGACCGTCCTCCCGGGGCAGGACAGCGTCATCAGGTCCGGGCATAGACGTCCTCGTAGCGCACGATGTCATCCTCCCCGAGATATGGCCCCGACTGCACTTCGATGAGGTGCAGTTCGACCTTGCCGGGATTCTCCAGCCGGTGGTGCTCGCCAAGAGGTATGTAGACCGACTCGTTCTCCGACAGAAGCATCGTCTCCTCGCCCCGGGTCACGCGTGCCGTGCCCTCGACCACGACCCAGTGCTCCGCCCGGTGGTAGTGGGACTGGAGCGAGAGGATCCCGCCGGGATTCACCATGATCTGCTTGACCTGTAACCGGTGCCCGAGCGCGAGGCTCTCGTACCAGCCCCATGGCCGGTGGCAGCGGCGAAAACCGGTCGCCTGCGGGATGCCTTCCTTCTTCAGGATCTCGACCGCGCCCCTGACACTCTGGGAATCACGAAGGTCGGCCACGAGCACGGCGTCGCGCATCGCGATCGCGGCGATGTTGTTCAGGCCGATACCGACGAGAACCTGGTCGTCATTCTCGGCGCGCAGCACGCTCTCCGTGCAACCGATGGCATAGGCCGGACCCGAGCAGGCGACGCCGGCGGAATCGCTCTCCATCCGCCGGGCGACCGCATCCCAGGAGCCGAGGTCCGACCAGGTTGCCGCGAGCGGTACGACCTTGAGGTTGGCGACCCGCTCCATGATCGCAAAGTCGATCGAGATATCCTCGACCCGGCTCCAGGCGCCCTCATCGAGAGCAAGCAGGCCGAGGTCCGGCCGTGCTGATTCGAGGGCAGTCCTCACCGCTTCCAGCATCTCCGGCTGGTACTGCTCGAAGGCTGCAATGATCGTCGCCGCCCGGAACAGGAAGATGCCGCTGTTCCAGAGATGCCGGCCTCCCTCGAACATGCGCGTGGCGGTGCCGGCATCGGGCTTCTCGACGAATCGGCGCAGGGGCATTGCCCCCGGCGCCTCATCCGATCCGAGCCGGCGGTCGAGTTCGAGCCAGCCATAGCCGGTCTCGGCCCGCGTCGGCACCACGCCGAAGGTGACGATGCTGCCGTCGAGTGTGGCGGAGGCACCGATCCTCACCGTGTCGAGAAAGAGTTCAGGTTCCGTGATCGCGTGATCCGCAGGGCAGACCAGCATCAGTGCGTCCGGAACGGTGGCTGCGATATGGAGCGCGGCCGCGAGGACTGCCGGCGCGGTATTCCGGGCCTCGGGCTCGATCAGGACCGCCTCCGGGACACGCCCGATCGCCATCATCTGCTGGACGACGACGAAACGGAACTCGTTGTGCGTGACGATGACCGGCCGGTCGAACTCTGCCTCCGGCAAACGCGCCACGGTCTCCTGGAAGAGGCTCGTCTCGCCGAACATCGGCGCGAACTGCTTGGGGTAGCTCGTGCGGCTGAGCGGCCACAGCCGGGTGCCGGAGCCGCCGCTCAGGATGACCGGGACTATGCTGGGGATCATGGTTGCAGCCACCGTCGTTCCTCCCGGCTCAAGGGGTTTTCGCGTATCGCCTGAGCGCGCCGGAATAGGCCGCGGCATCGTGGAATCCGTAATGCGCGTGCCGGCGCGGCCTGACCATGTTGAGGGCGACGAGGATCGGCCGGCTTTCGTCATGATGGAGACGCTCGACGGCGGCGAGGACCGCCGCGCGGGAGGTGCGGCCCCAGCGCACGACCAGAAGCGTCTGCTCAGTCAGCCGCGCAAGCAGGGTGGCCTCGGCCGTCGCCAGTGCCGGCGCGCCGACGATCACGAGCATCCTGCCCTGATCCCGCGCCACGGCGGCGATCGCCTGCACATGCTCCTCCCGGAGTGGCGCCTCGAACCGATCGCCGCGCGGAATGAACGAGATGCCGTTTCCGGCATCGCGGACCACCGCCTCGATCGGCACATGGCCCGCCGCGAACTCGGCGAGACCGGGACCGCGCCCGCCTCCCAGAACATGGTGAAGATGTCCACGCCGCATGTCCGCGTCGACAAGCAGGATGGGGCGGCCGCGTGCGGCGAGTTCGAATGCCACGGCTGCCGCCAGCAGGGACTTTCCTTCCCGCGGCAGCGCAGCGGTCACGAGCATGCTGCCGGGGAGTTTTCCCGTGGGTGATGCCTGCAGTTCCATGACAACGGAGCGGATCGCGTCCCCGAAGGCGCCCGTCTGCGGGCGACGCAGAAACCGGGCCGGCGACCATCGCGCCCGTGCCGGAAGCCGGCGGATCATTCCGGCAGGCCGCAGGCCACGGATGCCGCGCAACTGCTGCGGGCTCCGCACCGATCGGTCCATCATCTCCACCGCAAAGGCCGCCGTGAGGGCGAGCATGCCCGCCGCGATCACCGCCACCGCCGCGTAGAACATACGGCCGCGATTGATCGGCGCCTGGGGCAGGGCCGCCGGCGACAGGACCTCGATGTCGGCGATCGGGAGATTTGCCTGCGCGAGCAGGGCGCGCCGCTGGTTCTCGATCTCGGCAAGCGCGGCGCGCTCGTTCTCCAGCGCCAGTTCGAGCGCCTGCTGCCGCCCACCGGTCGCCGCGAGTTGCATCAGCGCCGTCTCGGCCCGCCTGAGCTCATCCGTCACCTCGGCATGGGATCGACCGAGGATGCTGATCTCGCTC
>CAYMOD010000051.1:0-10211 GCA_964391945.1 uncultured Rhodobacterales bacterium
GATCGAGGAGGCGGTAGCCCTCGCGGATGAGCCGGTCGAGCCCCGGCTCCTCGAGACCCATCGCCGCGAGGAACTCGGTGCGCTCGGCATCGTCGAGCTGGGCGATCTCCTCCTCGATCCTTGCCGAGATCACCACGCAGCCCGCGCCCTCCGCCTTCGCCATCCCTGCCACCCGGTCGGAGACGGGATTGCCGGTGGCGGCGGCTTCCTCCTCGACATTGCAGACATAGAGGACCGGTTTCGCGGTCAGGAGCCCGAGCATCCCCCAGGCGCGGCGCTCCTCCTCCGCGATCTCGACCGTCCGCGCCGGCCGGCCGTCCTCGAGCGCCGCTTTCGCCCGCTCAAGCAGCGCCGCCTGCTCGCCCGCCTCCCTGTCCCTCCCCTTCAGCCGCCGCACGAGACCGGCAAGGCGGCGTTCGATACTCTCGAGGTCGGCGAGCATGAGCTCGGTCGCGATCGTCTCCGCATCCGCCACCGGATCGACCCGGCCCTCGACATGGGTGACGTCCTCGTCCTCGAAACAGCGCAGCACATGGGCGATGGCGTCGCATTCGCGGATATTGGCGAGGAACTGGTTGCCGAGCCCCTCGCCCTGCGAGGCGCCGCGCACGAGGCCGGCGATGTCGACGAAGGTCATCCGCGCCGGGATCACCCTGGCCGACTTGCCGATCTCGGCGATCCTCGCGAGCCTCGGATCGGGCACCGCCACCTCGCCGACATTCGGCTCGATCGTGCAGAAGGGGAAGTTCGCCGCCTGTGCCGCCGCCGTCCGCGTCAGCGCGTTGAAGAGCGTCGACTTGCCGACGTTCGGCAACCCCACGATGCCGGTCCTGAAGCCCATGCCCGCCTCCTCGTCAATCCGGCCGGCATCTATGGCGCCAGGGGCGGCGAGGTCAAGGAACGCTCCGGAAAGCAGCAGCGTATCCGCGGTGTCCGGCGGGGCGAAAAGGCGGTATCCTCGCGGGAGCCGGATCAGGAAGGGAGAATATGCGGATGAGCTTCGTTCCCTACATCCACTTCCGCGGCAATTGTGCGGAAGCGATGAATTTCTACGCTGAGATCTTCGGCACCGAAACGCCCGTGATCATGCGCTACCGCGATGCGCCGGCGAGCGAAGAGGTGCCGCCCTCCGACCGCGTCATGCACGCGGAGATCGTGCTCGGCAACGGAAAGCTGATGGCGAGCGACTTCCCGGAGGGTATGCCGGGCGACCCGCAGCAGGCGGTGAGCATCATGCATCCCGTGTCGGATCCGGAGGCGGGGCAGCGACTTTTCGACCGGTTCGCCGAGGGCGGCAAGATCATCATGCCCTTCGGCCCGACCTTCTGGAGCCGGGGTTTCGGCATGGTCCGCGACCGCTTCGGTACCCACTGGATGATTGCCGCCGGCGAGGGTTGACGCCCTCTCCGCCCCTCGACCCGGTCGAGGCGGCATCCGCACTGGCGGGCGGCAGAGGCACTCCGCCGGCGACGGCTCCGGATCCCGCCAGATCCGGCCGCGCGGGGAGGCGGGCATCGCGGAATGGCGGGATTGCAACCTCTCCCTTTACCCGGCTTGATTTCCGGCAGCGAAAGCCGCAAACGGACTCATCGACTCCGGGGGAGGCCATGACACGGATCGAACGGACATTCGCGCGGCTGAAGGAGGAGAGGCGGAGCGCCTTCATCCCATTTGTGATGGCGGGCGATCCCGACCCGGAAACCGCCTTCGCGATCCTCGAGGGTCTGCCAGCGGCCGGTGTCGACGTGATCGAGATCGGCATGCCCTTCAGTGACCCGATGGCGGACGGACCGTCGATCCAGAAGGCAGGTGCCCGCGCGCTTGCCGCCGGGCAGACGCTCCGGAAGACCCTCGACATGGTGCGACGCTTCCGCGAGGCGGATGACACGACGCCGATCGTTCTCATGGGCTATTACAACCCGATCTATTCGATGGGAGTCGAAACCTTCCTCCGGGAGGCAGCGGCAGCAGGGATCGACGGGCTCATCGTCGTCGATCTGCCTCCCGAGGAGGACGAGGAACTCTGCCTGCCCGCGCGCGTGGCCGGGCTGAACTTCATCCGCCTCGCCACGCCCACCACCGACGACCGTCGCCTGCCGGCGGTGCTCGCGAACACTTCGGGCTTCGTCTACTATGTCTCGATCACCGGCATCACCGGCGCGGCCGAGGCCGAGGCGGCGCAGGTCGCGCCCGATGTTACCCGGATCAAGCGGCAGACCGATCTTCCCGTCTGCGTCGGGTTCGGCATCCGCAACCCGGAGGCCGCGCGCGCCATCGCCGGCGCCGCGGATGGCGCTGTTGTCGGCTCTGCGATCGTCGAGCGTATCAGCCGCGGCGAGCGCCCGGAGGAGATCCTTGCCTTCGTGAAATCGCTCGCTGACGCCGCGCATTCGGCTTGAAGCCCCGGGAGCGGTAGAGCGACGCCAGAACAGATTCCATACTCGGGCTTGTAGCCTGCGGCAGAGAAGGCGTTGACGCATGCGGCGGGGTGAAGCGGAGGCCGCCCCATGGCGGCCCTGAGCCCGTCGCACGGGTCGGGCCGCGGCCTTGCGAAGGAGCGCCGAGCCTGGAGAAGACGTTCTCGATCGGATTGAGCTCTGGGCTGCAGAATGGCCGGAAGCACAGCCTTGCTGCCGGCGGCTTCGATCGCATCGACATTGCCGAGATCTGCACCGAGGAGGGCAAGCTCTACCCCTTCATGGCCACCGACCGGACATCGAAGTTCGCGTTCGTCAAGTTTGTGGAGAAGGCCGGCAGGATGGCCGCTGCCATGCTCTTCGGGAGTCGGGAGTTCATCGAGGCCGTTCCCTGCAGATTTCACACGGTGCTCACCGATAGCGGCGTGTAGTTCACCAGGCGCCCCTGCGACCGCTGCGCCTTCCAGCACATCTTCGACCGGGTTTGCGAGGAGAACGGGATCGAGCATCGCAAGACCAAGGTGAACCACTCCTGAACCAATGGGCAGGTCGAGCGAATGAACCGGACGGTCAAGGACGCAACCGTGACGCGGTATCACTGCGCCGATCACGACCAGATCCGCATCCACCTCTCGGACTTCATCTCGGCGTATAGCTTTGAGCGCCGCCTGAAGACCCTCCGCGGCCTCACGCCCTACGCGCCTATGTCAAATGCTGGACTGAGAAGCCGGACCGGTTCTGAATTATCCCAGCCCACCTCCTGCTGGGATCAAACATCTAGAGCGATTTCCAATCCGATTACATCGAACCGGGTGGTCCCTCTTGCTGACTGGTCGCAATTTCCGAGTCAGCAGGTGAGTCCACCTGCTCCGAAATCGCTTTAGGAATAGTGCGGCATGCAAGGAGCGCGTCGCGGTCAAGAGTGAGGCCGGACGCAAGCCATGCTGCTTCGAGCCGGCGCAGGGCGCCGCCGAGCGCCGGCCCCGAGAGTCCCGGCAGATCGGCTGCCCGGACCGGAAACCGCGCCCCGGCACCACGCGCGATCTCCGCCTCCCAATCCTCCGGCAGCCCCGCGCCCGAAGCGGCAAGCAGCAGGAGCGCGTCGCGCGAAGCCTCGGCGCCATAACGGTAGCCGCGCGCGGCCGGTGCCGCGCCCGCCGCGCGCGCGTCCCGGATCGCAGCGAGCGCCTTCGCCTCGGCCCGCGACAGCCGCAGCGCCTCGGCCCAGGACGCACCATCCTCTTCCTCGAGCGCCGCCAGCCGCCTGAACCAGCGCGGGCCTGTCCCCGCCGCCTTCTCGACGATCATCAGTGCGGGCAACAGCCGCGCATCGGCGCCCGGCAGCACCCGGTCGAGCACGCCCGCTTCCGCCATCGCCATCACCGCGGGCGCAGGATCGGGCGCGGCCAGGAGTTTTGCCATCTCCACCCCGATCCGCTCGCGCGAGAGGCGCCCGAGCCGGTCTCGCGCCGCCGCGCAGGCCGCGAATGCCGCCCGATCGAGCCCGGCCGCCGGATCGCCATACCAGGCGTGGAAACGAAAGAAACGCAGCACGCGGAGGTGGTCTTCGGCGATCCGGCGCGAAGGCTCGCCGACGAAACGGACACGGCGGGCCTCAAGATCGGCGAGCCCTTCGCCGGTCGGGTCGATAATCGCGCCGTCCAGCCCGGCATAGAGCGCGTTCATCGTGAAATCGCGCCGGGCCGCGTCCTCCGCCACATCATCCGAGAAAGCAACGACAGCACGCCGCCCGTCGGTCTCGACATCGCGGCGGAAGGTCGTCACCTCGAAGGGCCGGCCCCCGCTCACCACCGTCACCGTGCCATGTTCGATGCCCGTAGGCACCGCCTTCAGGCCTGCTGCCGCAGCGAGTTCGACGACGCGTTCGGGAGGCGCCTCGGTCGCGATGTCGATGTCACTGACGGGAGCGTCGATCAGCGCGTTCCTGACGCAGCCGCCGACGAAGAAGGCGCGGTGGCCGCCACGCTCCAGCATCGCAGTGACGGCGCGGGTGCGCGGATCCGCGAGCCAGGCTGCGTCGATCCGGGCCAAGGGATCAGGCCAGCCGGTCGGCCAGCACCTTCAGCATCCGGGCGGTCGCGCCCCAGATGTAGTGCGGGCCGTAGGGAATGGCGTAGTACCGCCGCCAGCCGCCCTGCCAGTGGCGGCCGTGCACCTGGAGATTTCCGGGATCGAGCAGGAAATCGAGCGGAACCTCGAAGACCTCCGCCACCTCGACCGGATCGGGGACCGGCTGGAACGGACCCTGCACCCGGCCGACGAAGGGCGTGACGGAGAAATGCGTCACCGTCTCGTGCGGGTCGAGCCTGCCGATCAGTTCGATATGGTCGGGTTCAAGGCCGATCTCCTCCCAAGCCTCGCGGAGCGCCGCGGCAGCGAGGCTCGCATCGCCCGGATCGACGCGGCCGCCGGGAAAGGCAACTTGGCCGCCGTGCCGCCGCAGGCCGGTTGCGCGCCGGGTCAGGATGACATTGACGCGGCTGCCGCGCTCGACGAGCGGCACGAGGACCGCGGCCGGCACGAGCCGCCGATCGGGATCGAGCAGGGAAGCGGCATCGGGGTTCAGATCATAATCCGAGGAGGCGGCGGGTTCGGCGGCATCGTTCGAGGACGCGGCGGGTAGGGCGGCGTCGTTCGAAGAGACGGCGGCTACGCCGCCAACGAGCGCCCGCGCGATCGCCTCCGAATTGAAACGGCTGGAATCCATGGCTTCAAGATGGTGCGCCGCGTCCGCGACGGCAAGTCCGCCCTCTCCCGCCCGCAGTCCGAGCCGCGGGCGGCCTTTTCCCAAGCGCAGGCGAAGGGGCGCCCACGCGTGAAATCCCATCCAAACTATTGATTATAAATCGTGAATAAAATCTGCTCAAAGATTAACTGTGCTGCGGCTGCACCCGATGGCACTGGTGCGTTCCTGCGCGAAACTGGAAAGGAGCCTCGAGGTACGGGAGCTGAGCAAGGCGTCCCGCAGGCGCAGGCAAATACACCCGCGGCCCGGCAAGGGAGACGTGCATGCACTTGCAAGGCGTCAATGGCGTCTCCCGCCCCGGCGACCGGCATCGCTCGTGGTACTCCCCCAGGCCCGACCGTACCAGCCGCTCGTTTCCGGCCCTCCGGCCGGGAACGCGCCAAAGACCCGGGACGGAAGGGCCTCCGGCGGTGTCACCGCCCGTGGGAAGGTCCGCACGCCGACGGAACCGCGCGAAGCAAATCATTTCGGCAGCAGGCTGGGAGTTGCCGGTGATCGCTGCCTGCCGCAGAAGAAGGGCGCCGCCCCGGTTTCCCGGGGCGGCGCCCTCATTCCTCGTGATCCGGAATCAGCGGCCGGCGGTCTTCGCCACTTCGGCGGCGAAATCCTCGGCCTCGCGTTCGACCCCCTCGCCGACGGCAAGCCGGGCGAAGGCGACGACCTCGACGCCCGCGTCCTTCGCGGCCTGACCGACGGTGGTGTCCGGGTTGATCACGAACTTCTGATTGAGAAGCGTGACCTCCTCGAAAAACTTCGTCATCCGGCCCTGGATCATCTTCTCGATCACCTGTTCGGGCTTGCCGCTGGCGCGGGCCTGTTCGGAAAGCACCGCCTTCTCGCGCTCGACCACGCTCGGATCGAGATCGGCTTCCGAAAGCGACGCGGGCGAGGTCGCGGCAACATGCATCGCGATCTGCCGGCCGATGCCATTGTCGGCACCCTTCAGCGCGACAAGAACGCCGATCTTGCCCATATTCTCGACGACGGCATTGTGGACGTAGGTCGCGACGCTCTCGCCTTCGACCCGCGCCATGCGTCGCAGCGTCATGTGCTCGCCGATCGTCGCCACCTTCTCGGTCACGACCTCCTCGACCGTCTTGCCGTCGAGCGGTGCCTTCTTCAGCGCCGTGACATCGCCGACTGTCAGGGCGACCTGTGCCATACTGCCGACCATCGCCTGGAAATCGGCGTTGCGGGCGACGAAGTCGGTTTCCGAATTCACCTCGACCGCGACGGCAGTGCCGCCCTGGACAGCGACGGCGACGAGACCCTCGGCGGCAGTGCGGCCCGACTTCTTCGCCGCCTTGGCAAGGCCCTTCGTGCGCAACCAGTCGATAGCCGCCTGCATGTCCCCACCAGTCTCGGTCAGCGCCTTCTTGGCATCCATCATGCCCGCGCCCGAGGCCTCGCGGAGCTCCTTCACCATCTGCGCGGTGATTGCCATCACGCTCCCTCCATCATCCATGTAACGAAATGCGGTTCCCGGGGATCAGCGCGTGCGCGCTCCGGGACCGCGATGGTTTCCGTGCCGTTCAGGCGTTCGCAGCGTCCGCTGCCTGCACACCCGCGGTTTCGCCATCTTCGGCGAGTTCCTCGGCCGGAGCCTCCTCGAGCGCGCCGATATCGATACCGGCCGAGCCGAGCTGGGCGGCCATACCGTCGAGTGCCGCCCGCGCGATCAGGTCGCAGTAGAGCGTGATCGCCCGGCTCGCGTCGTCGTTGCCGGGGATCGGGTGTTCGATCCCGTCGGGCGACGAGTTGGTGTCGAGGACGGCGACAACCGGGATACCGAGCTTCCGCGCCTCCTGGATTGCGAGCGCCTCCTTGTTCGTGTCGATCACGAAGATGAGGTCGGGCACACCGCCCATGTCGCGGATGCCGCCGAGCGATGCCTGCAGCTTCGCCTGTTCGCGCTCGAGGCCGAGCCGCTCCTTCTTGGTCAGGCCCTCGGCTCCGCCGGCAAGGCGCTCGTCAATCGTCTTCAGCCGCGAGATCGAGTTCGAGACCGTCTTCCAGTTGGTCAGCGTGCCGCCGAGCCAGCGGTGGTTGATGAAGTACTGCGCCGACTTCTCCGCGGCCTCGGCGACGGCCTTCTGGGCCTGGCGCTTGGTGCCGACGAAGAGGATGCGGCCGCCCTTCGCCACCGTGTCGCGCACGACCTGGAGCGCCTGGTCGAGCAGCGGCACCGTCTGGGTCAGGTCGACGATGTGGATGCCGTTGCGCGCACCGTAGATATAGGGCCCCATGCGCGGGTTCCAGCGGTGCGTCTGGTGGCCGAAGTGAACGCCGGCCTCGAGGAGCTGACGCAGGGTGAATTCAGGCAGTGCCATGCCGAAAGATCCTTTTCCGGTTTCGATCCTCGGCGGGGAGAGGGCCGCTCGGCCCAACCGGTGGACGAAACGGGGATGTCTCCCCCGCGCGCCCGAGAACCCCGCCTGTGGTTTCAGATGGATGAGCCGTTAGCCGAAACGGCCGGGATTGACAAGGGCCCGGAGTGCTTCGCGCGCGCCTGGATGCCGGGGCGGGGATATCACACCTCGGGCCTCTTGCTTGTCGCCGGGCTCCCCTGCCGCTTGCAGACATGCCCCTTGCGCAGGCAGATGCGGGAGATGGTGCGCTCTCGGGCGCGCGAACCGGAGAGCCCATGCCCACCGAGGTCGTCTGCATCGGTGCTGCCCATTGGGATATCGTCGGCCGTACCACAATGCCGCCCGTGGTCGGCGGCGACCTGCCCGGCCGCGTCGAGCGCCGTCCCGGCGGGATTGCGCTCAACCTCGCGCTCGGCCTTGCTGGTGCTGGTATCCGCGCCGAGCTTCTCGCCGCGCTCGGCCGCGACACGGAAGGCGACATCCTCCTCGAGATCGCCGCGCGCGCAGGCGTCGCCACCGGTCGTGCGCTCCGTCTCGACGCGCCGACGGGAAGCCATCTGGCGATCGCGGGGCCGGACGGCACCCTGTTTGCCGCGGTTGCCGATTGCACGGATCTTGGTGCAGCGGGCATGAGCCTCCTCGAGCCGCTCGCCTGCGGCCCCTGCCCGCCGCTCGTGGTGGCCGACGACAGTCTCGATGCCGCCGCAACCACCCACCTCCTCACGCTTCCCGCCAGGCGTCTCGTCCTCGTTCCGGCATGTCCGTCGAGGGCGGCACGCCTCCGCCCCGCCCTTGCGCGGGGCCGGGCGAGCCTGATCCTGAACCGGGCCGGGGCCGAGGCCATCCTCGGCCGATCCTTCCGCGGCAGCCGGATCGCCGCCGCCGCCCTTTGCGCCGCAGGCGCCCATGAAGCGGTTGTCACCGACGGCGCTGCGCCCGCAAGCCGCACCGGACCGGACGGTACAGTGACGGTCCCGCCACCACCCGGCTCGGGCGGTGTGGCGGCAGGCGCGGATGCGGGTTTCGCCGCGGCGCTCATTGCCGCCGACCTTGGGGGCTTCGTGCCGGCCAAGGCACTTTCCTTCGCACTCGACACTGCCAGCATCGCTTCTGAGCGCCGTCCATGATCCCGCCGTCACGGCACTGCCGCTCGTCTTCTTGTCCGGAGTCGCCGCTGCCCGATCGTCGCGCTCGAGACCTCTGTCCTGATACACGGACTGCCGGCGCCCGGGCGTCGAGACCGACATCAGCGCCGAGAGGGCGGTGCCGGCGATAATCGTCGTCCTCGACGGCGCCATCCGCATTGGCCCGAGCGGAGAGGATCTCGTCCGTCTGCCTGCGATCTTGTTGCGCGCGATCAACGTCGGCCGCCCGCAGTCGTGCCACCCTGACGCACTGGATGCCGATTGAGCGGAGGTCCCGCCGCTTCGTGCAGGTAGCGTGCCCGACCAGAACTCGCCGGCATCCAGATCGCCTGGAGCGGAGCATCTTCAGCGCCTGAGCCGGGACGGCAATCCGCCTGAAATCCTCAAGGCGGTGGATTTCGAACATTTTGCAGCCGGCTGGCCGAAGGCCGCGACTATGACAACGGATCGAAGGGAAGAGACCGCCCTTTAGGGAGCCCCGTCCCGTTCCGCCCGCCGCACTCGGGGAAACTTCGTCACCACCCGAAGAACGAGGGGGGAGATCCTCCTCGCCGCGGGTATTCCCGCCGGACCGATCAACGACTATGCCGAAACTCTCGGCAACAACCATCCGGAGGCCCGCGAAATGGTGATAAAGATCGACCACCCGGTCGAAGGCCGTGTCCGCAACATCGGCTACCCGATCAAGCTCCGCGGCACGCCGCCGCAGCAGATCCGCCGCCACCCACCGCTGACCCGGCCATGAGCGCCGTGGACAAGGGCCGTGTCACGCTCGCGATCGAGGGCGAGGTCGCGCAGGTGACCTTCGACCGGCCGGCCGCGCGCAACGCGATGACCTTCGAGATGTACCGTCAACTCGACGAGGCCTGTGCCCGGATCGACGCAAGCGAAGGTCTCCGGGTCGCGGTCTTCCGCGGCGCGGGCGGCGCCTTCGTCGCCGGCACCGACATCGCCGAGTTCACCGCCTTCCGTAGCGGTGCGGACGGTCTTGCCTACGAGGAGCGGGTCGAGGCGATCATCGCCCGCCTCGAGGAATTGTCGGTGCCGAGCATCGCCGTCGTCGACGGCGTCGCGGTCGGCGGCGGCATGATCCTCGCTGCGGTCTGCGACTTCCGGCTGGTCACGCCGGCCGCACGGTTTGGCGTGCCGATCGCGCGGACGCTCGGCAACTGCCTCTCCTTGCGCAACGTTGCCAGACTCGAGCGCGCGGTCGGGCCGGGACCGGCACGGCGGATGCTGCTCCTCTCCGAACTGATCGATGGCAAGACTGCGGAGCGGATCGGATTCGCGCTCACCTGCACGCCACCCGAGGCCCTCGATGCCCATCTGGAGGAAGTGGTCGGGAAACTCCGCACGGCCGCGCCGCTCACCGTGCGTGCAAGCCGGAAGGCGCTCCGTCGCGGACGCGGCGACAGCGACAATGCCGATCTCATCGCGGAGATATACGGCAGCCGCGACTTTGCCGAAGGCGTGCGCGCCTTCCTCGACAAGCGCAAGCCGGTCTGGGAAGGCC
>CAYMOD010000052.1:0-10179 GCA_964391945.1 uncultured Rhodobacterales bacterium
CTATATCGAGCCCTACCAGGGTGCCGCGACCGGGGTGGGCGGCATCCTGCGCGACGTCTTCACCATGGGCGCGCGCCCGATCGCGGCGATGAACGCGCTCTCCTTCGGTCCGCCGGAACATCCGAAGACCCGCAGCCTCGTCAATGGCGTTGTCGAGGGGATCGGCGGCTACGGCAATGCCTTCGGGGTGCCAACGATCGGCGGCGAGCTGCGCTTCCACCCGGCCTATTCCGGCAACTGCCTCGTCAACGCCTTCGCGGCCGGCATCGCGGAGACGGACGGGATCTTCTACTCGAAGGCAAGCGGCATCGGCATGCCGGTCGTCTATCTCGGCGCGCGGACCGGGCGCGACGGTGTCGGCGGCGCGACGATGGCCTCGGCCGAATTCGGCGCCGACGCCGAGGAGAAACGCCCGACCGTGCAGGTGGGCGACCCGTTCACCGAAAGACGCCTGCTCGAAGCCTGTCTCGAACTGATGGCGACAGGCGCCGTCATCTCGATCCAGGACATGGGGGCAGCCGGCCTCACCTGTTCGGCGGTCGAGATGGGCGACAAGGGAAGCCTGGGCATCCGGCTCGATCTCGAACGCGTGCCGGTGCGCGAGGAAGGCATGACCGCCTACGAAATCATGCTCTCCGAAAGCCAGGAGCGGATGCTGATGGTGCTCCGCCCCGAGAAGGAGGACGAGGCCCGCGCGATCTTCGAGAAATGGGACCTCGATTTCGCCATCGTCGGCGAGACCATCGCCGAGGACCGGTTCCGCGTTCACCTCAACGGCGAGTTGAAGGCCGATCTGCCCCTGAAGGCGCTTTCGGGAGAGGCGCCGGTCTACCGCCGCCCCTTCACCGAGCCCCCCGCGCCGCCGCCGCTCGGACATGTGCCGGCAATCGACCCGGCCGATGCCCTCCTGCGCCTCGTGTCCTCGCCCAACCATTGCAGCCGCGCCTGGGTCTGGGAGCAGTACGATCACATGGTGATGGGCGATACCGTGGTGCCGCCGGGCTCGGATGCCGGTGTCGTCCGCGTCCACGGGACTCAGAAGGCGCTTGCCTTCACCGCCGACGTCAACCCGCGCTACTGTTTCGCCAACCCCGAGGAAGGCGGCAGACAGGCGGTGGCCGAGGCCTGGCGCAACCTCGTCGCCACTGGCACCCGGCCGCTCGCCTGCACCGACAACCTCAATTTCGGCAATCCCGAACGACCGGAGATCATGGCACAGTTCGTCGGCTGCATCCGCGGCATCGGCGAGGCCTGCCGTGCCCTCGACATGCCGATCGTCTCCGGCAACGTCAGCCTCTACAACGAGACCGAGGGAAGCGCGATCCTGCCTACCCCCACCATCGGCGGCGTCGGCCTGATCGAGGACGTCGCCCGCGTCATCCGCATGGCGCCGCGTCCGGGAGACGCGCTCATCCTCCTCGGCCTCACCCGCGGCCATCTCGCGCAATCCGCCCTCCTCGCCGATCTCTTCGGCCGCGAGGAGGGTCCGCCGCCGCCGGTCGATCTGGCGGCCGAGCGCGCGGCGGGCGAGTTCCTGCTCCGGGCCGCTTCCGAGGGACTGATCGCCGCCGCGCACGACCTCTCGGACGGTGGCCTCGCCCTCGCCGCGGCCGAGATGGCGCTTGCAGGAGACACTGGCGTGGTGATCGAGGAGGACGGGCTCCTCAGCTCCCTCGGCTGGTTCTTCGGCGAGGACCAAGGCCGCTACCTCGTCGCGACGACGGAGGCCGACCGGCTCTGCCGGATCGCGAAGGAGGCGGGCGTGCCGGCCCGGTGCGTCGGCCGCGCGGAAGGCAGCCGCATCGTGCTCGGCACAAGCTCGCTCCCGCTCGACGCGCTCCGGCGCGCGCATGAAGGCGCCTTCCCGGCGATGATGGAACCCCGACGCGAGCGACGGGGGTAGCAAGGGGCGGCTTCCCGCCCGGCGAGGGCGGTTCCGCTCAGCCCCTGCCGGACGCGCCCTCCGGCACCAGCGCGTCGAGCTCCGGCAGGAGCACGACGCTCTCCTGCTCGTTCGGATCAGTGCGCGCGATCACCGCGGTGGCGGGCTCGCTGCCGGTATTCATCGGCAGATGCGGCATGCCGGCGGGGATGTAGAGCATGTCGCCCGCCGCCACGACCATGTGCCGCTCGAGCCGCTCCCCGTACCACATCTCCGTCACACCGCTCAGCACGTAGATCGCCGTCTCGTGCGCCTCGTGGAGATGCGCTTTCGCCCGCCCGCCCGGCGGGATGGTCAGGAGATGCATGCAGATGCCCTTCGCTCCCGTACTCTCCGCCGAAATGCCGGCGAAATAGCTGAACCCCTGCTTGCCCTCGTAGATCTTCTCCGCCCGGATCACCCTGCAATCGGCCATCGCCTCCTCCTCAGCCCGGCGCGCCCTCCGCCGCCCTCTCGAGGGCAGGATAGCGCATCGCGAGCGTCATGGCGCGCACGACGAAGAGCACCATCAGCCCGGCCCAGAGCCCGTGATTGCCGAAGGCGGGCATCAGCACCGCGAGCGCCAGCGCATAGGCCGCGACCGAGATCAGCATCGCGTTGCGCATCTCGCGCGTCCGCGTCGCGCCGATGAACACGCCGTCGAGCATGAAGGAGAAGATGCCGAGCACCGGCCCGAGCGCGATCCAGGGCAGGTAGTCGAGCGCCGCCGCCCGCACCGCCTCGGCCGTGGTCATCACCTCGACGAGCGCAGGCCCCGCCAGAAGAAAGAAGAGCGAGAGCAGCGCCGAACCCGCGAAGGCCCATTGGCCCGCGAGGATCGCGCCGCGCCGCAGCATGCCCCGTCTGCGCGCCCCCATCGCCTGCCCGACCAGCGCCTCCGCCGCGAAGGCAAAACCATCGAGCGCGTAAGACGTGACGTAGAGGAACTGGAGCAGGATCTGGTTCGCGGCCAGCGTCACGTCGCCCATTCCCGCGCCGAAGAACACGAAACTCGTGAAACTCGCCTGCAGCAGCACCGAGCGGATCAGGATGTCGCCATTCACCGCCGCCATCCGTTTCAGCCGCGCCCGGTCGAGGACCCGCGCCCAGTCGCGCCACTGATGCCCCGCGAACGCCGCGCGGCAGAGCCAGAGGCCGAGGCCGAGCGCCGACCATTCCGCGATCAGCGTCGCCGCCGCCACGCCGGTGACGCCCCAGCCGAAACCGAGCACGAACACGAGGTCGAGGACGACATTGATGCCGTTCATCACGAGTTGCAGGATGAGCACCGCGCGGGTGCGCTCCATCGCGATCAGCCAGCCAGTGAGCGCATAGATCGCGATCGCCGCCGGCGCGCCCCAGATGCGGACGCCCAGGTAGTCGCGCGCCAGCGTCTCGACCGCGTCCGAGGCCGGCGCGACCCAGAATGCCGCCCGGAATACCAGCGTCTGCGTGAGGATGAAGACGAGCCCGGCAGCCGCGGCGATCAGCAGCGCGCGGGTGAGAAGCGCCCCGGTCTCGGCCGCGTCGCCCGCACCACGCGCCTGCGCGACGAGACCGGTCGTGCCCATCCTGAGGAAGCCGAACGCCCAGTAGAGCGTGGCGATGATGATCGCCCCGATTCCCACCGCGCCGATCGGCGCCGCCTGCCCGAGCTGGCCGATGACGGCGGTATCGACCGCGCCGAGGAGCGGCACCGTCGCGTTCGAGAGCACGATCGGCACGGCGATGGCGAGCACCCGCCGGTGCGTTATCTCCCTGGCAGCAGCCACGACGCTCAGGCCTGCCCCAACGGCATCAGGAAATGTCCCGTCGCCTGCGCGAACAGCCGGGCGCGGTTGTCCTGCCATGCCTCGACATGGACCGAGGCATAGCGCCGTCCGAACCGGTTGACCCGCCCCCGTGCATAGGCATCGCGCGGCAGCCCGGAACGGAGGTAATCCACCGTGAAGTCGATCGTCTTCGGCATCGCCGGAAAGCGGCCATCCTCCATCGCATTCGCGGCGGCGGCCTTCCCCTCCATCGCTCCCCAGATCAGCGCCCAGGAGAGTTCGACGATCGCCGAAATCTCGAGGAACGCGCCGATCGCGCCCCCGTGGAGCGACGGCCGGCGGGGATTGCCGACCAGCTTCTCGTCATACGGAAGGATCGCCGTCAGTTCATCGCCGCGGCGATCGAATTCCACGCCGAGGAACCGGGCATAGGGAATGCCCCCGACGAGAAGGGCGAGGGCCGCGTCACGCCGCTGCTTGACCACCTGAACCGGCTCGATCTTCTCGCGCAAGCCCGCCTCCTGTCCCGTCGCGCCTCCGGCGCGCTACGTCACATTTGCGCCTCCGGCGCGCCATGTCATTCACGCCAGCTGGCGCGCCATGTCAGTTGCGCCTCCGGCGCGTCCATCCGCATGGACCTCCCGGCGGCTATCCGCTCGCGCTTCCGGCGCTCCGTCAGCCATGCGTGCCGGCGTGCGCCCCTTGTCAACCACGACGCCTGCCGGCGCGCTCCCTTTCCAATGGCGTCCTCAGCCGCCTGCCTTCTCCACCATGAACGCACCGGCCGCGGCTGCCACCGGGTCCTCCGGCGAGGCGGTCCAGGCAAGCCCCCGCACGAAGGCGACCGAGCGCGTGATCCGGTAGCATTCCGCCCGCGCGAAGATGCGCTTCCCGGGCTCCGCGCCGCGCATGTAGTCGATGCGCAGGTCGATCGTCGCGGTGGCGTCGGGTGCCGCGGGATGCGCCAGTACGCTTGCGCCACTGCAGGTGTCGAGAAGCGCGGTGATGACGCCGCCGTGGACCACGCCGGTCTCGGGATCGCCGACAAGGTCGGCGCGGTAATCGAGCGCCATCAGCGCCCAGCCGTCGCCGATCTCGAGCATCTCCATGCCAAGAGCGCGGGTATGCGGCATCGCCTCGATGAACTGCCGCGCGATGCGCACCTTCTGGTCCGGATCGATCATCGGGCTTCCGTCCTCCCCGGCCACTCCGCCACATCGGCGCCGTGAGCGCAACGTCCGCGGACCCTGCGCCATCAAACCGTGCGCCATCAACTCGCGGCCATTGCCGCGGCGAGGCGTTCTTCGGAGGGAATCGCCGGGAAGTCGATCTCGAACCGGGCGCCGCCGTCGCAATTGACGGTGAGCTCGCCATCGACCTGGCGCACGAGGGCCTCGACCACCCGCAGCCCCGAGCGCCGGCCCTCCCCTTCCGGCAGGCCGCGCCCGGTGTCGGCGACCGCGAGCACCGCCCGCCCGTCGCTGCGGCTCCGGAGCGTCACCGTCACCCGTCCGCCTTCCGCGCCATAGGCATGTTTCGAGGCATTGGTCAGCAGTTCTACCACGCAGAGGGCGAGCGGCGTGGCGATCGCGACATCGAGCTCGATCGGCTCGGCCTCGACCACCACTTCGAGCTTGCCCTCCGGCGGCGCGATCGCATCGCTCGCGCCGATCCGCCGCAGCATCTCGCCGAAATCGACATCGAACGTGCCCGAGGTCTGGTAGAGGAGATCGTGGATCACCGCGATCGCCTGGACCCGCGCCGCCACCTCGTCGAGATTCGGCCCCTCCGGCTTGCCGCGCTGCAGCCGGATCAGGGCCTGGATCATCTGCAGGCTGTTCTTCACCCGGTGATTGAGCTCCCGCAACATGGTCTCGTGAACCGCCGCCGTCTTCTCCGCCTCCTCGAGCAGGCGCCGGTCGAAGACGAGCGCAACCTGCGCCGCTTCCGCCCGCATCCGCCGCGCCGTCGAACGCGCCATCATGTAGGCGGCACCGCCGATCGCGCCGAAGACGAGCGCCGCCACGCCGGTCGCGAGCGCCCAGTCGCGGACGACCGCCCGGACCGGAATGCCGAACTTCGCGTAAAGTTTCGTGTTCGGAACCCGGCGCATCGCGTAGATGCGGTCCACCCCGTCGATCACCGACACGGTCCGGAAAGTGCCACTACCGCGCTCGGCGATCACCTGCATCATCTTGCCGTCCGCCGGCAGCGTCACCGGCCGGTCGACCTCCCTGTTGCGCACGAGAAGCGTGCCGTCCTCACGGAGAAGCGAGGCCGTCTCGCCCCGGCCCGAGGCGATCGCCCGCAGGAAGGCATCGACGACGCCGATCTCCACCGCCGAGAGCCAGACCCCGGCCTCGCCCGCCGCACCGGCCGCACGCCGCGTCACCACCAGCGCGTCGACATTCTGCGGGCGGACCCGCAACCGGTCGACAAAAATGCCGCCGGGCGGCGTCTTGTGGAGATACGCCCGGTTCTGCGGCCGGTTCGCGGTGTCGCGCGCGAAACTCGTGAACAGGAAAGCACCGTCCTGACGCACGAAGGCGAGGCCGACGCTGCCCTCGATCCGGTTGGTGAGGCGCCGCAGGAAGAGGTGCGCGCGCGCGTCGTCCGTGCCATTGGCAAACCGGGCGAGCGCTTCCTCGGCCGCGGTCAGCACCACGTCCTGCGTCTGCACGAGCCGCTGCATGTACTCGGCGACGAGTTCCGCGTAGCGGGTCGCCTGCATCTCGGCCCGCTCGACCAGGTGATCCCAGGCAAGCAGCCCGAAGACCACCGCCATCAGCGCGGCAACGACGAGCGCGCTCCGGCGCAGGAACGTCAGCATCCACAGGGAATCGAACGTCTGCTTTTCCGAAGCGGTCACTCAACTTCCCCATCACCGGCACCCGGCATACCTTGTAGCAATGCAGCCTCTTCTCCGGCCAGCCAGAAATATTTTGGTCCGTTTCACCTCATACAGAAAAAGTTGACGTGAAGGTCAACCTTTTCCTTGATCGGGCCCAGGCGGCAGGTCACTCTCCCGCGAACGCGGCCTGGGAGAGAAACAACTTCATGACCGAGCACCTGTGGTCCATCGGCGAGATGTGCGCCGAGTTCGGCGTTTCCGCGCGTACCCTGCGCTTCTACGAGGCGAAGACGCTGCTCGCCCCGATTCGCAAGGGGCAGAAGCGCCTCTTCACCCGCCGCTGCCGCGGCCGGCTGAAACTGATCCTCCGGGGCAAGCGGTTCGGCTTCTCGCTCGAGGATATCCGTCAGCTTCTCGATATGTACGATCTTGACGATCATGGCGTGACGCAGCTCGCGCGCACCTGCGCGCTGGCGCGCGAGCGCCTCGCGGCGATGGAGGCCCGGAGCGCCGATCTCGACGAGGCGATCGCCGAACTCCGCCTCCGCCTTGCAGAGGGCGAGCGGCTGCTCGCCGCGCGCAACGGCAGCCTTGCCGCCGAATGAACTCGCCGGCACCATGCCTTCTCAAGGAGTGTCCATGACCCGCTACGTGCCGCCCCTCGACGACTGCGCCTTCCTCCTCCACGAGGTCTTCCGCGTCGAAACCCTGCCCATCCCCGGCTATGCCGATCTCACGCCCGACATCACCGCTCCGATCCTCGCCGCCGCGGGCGACCTCGCCACGGAGATCCTCGCCCCGCTCAATCGGGCCGGCGACCACGAGGGCTGCCGGATCGAGAACGGCGTCGTCCGCACGCCCGCAGGTTTCCGGGAAGGCTACGCGCGCGTCGCCGAAGGCGGCTGGATCGGCATCGACCTTGATCCCGCTTACGGCGGCCAGGGCATCCCCCACCTGATGAACACGCTCGCGGGCGAGATGCACGCCGGGGCCAACATGGCGCTCAACATGTACTGGGGCCTCACCCACGGCGCCTACAACGCCATCCACGAGCACGGCCCGGAGGAGATGAAGGCGCGCTACCTGCCGCCGCTCGTCGATGGCCGCTGGTCGGGCACGATGAACCTGACGGAATCCCATTGCGGCACCGACCTCGGCCTGCTGCGCACCCGCGCCACACCCGAAGCCGACGGCAGCTACCGCATCACCGGCCAGAAGATCTTCATCTCCTCGGGCGACCATGACCTCACCGAGAACATCCTCCACCTCGTGCTTGCGCGCCTTCCCGATGCGCCAGAGGGCGTGAAGGGCATCTCCCTCTTCCTCGTGCCGAAAGTCCTCGTG
Source organism: uncultured Rhodobacterales bacterium (assembly GCA_964391945.1). GTDB lineage: Bacteria > Pseudomonadota > Alphaproteobacteria > Rhodobacterales > Rhodobacteraceae > Amaricoccus. Next base: position 7,889 of record CAYMOD010000052.1, read on the forward strand.
AACGAGGACGGCAGCCTCGGGTCACGCAATGCCGTCACCTGCGGCAAGCTCGAAGCCAAGATGGGCATCCACGGCAATGCCACCTGTGTGATGAATTACGATGGCGCCACCGGCTACCTCGTCGGCGAGACGCACAGAGGCCTGCGCGCCATGTTCACGATGATGAACGAGGCCCGGCTCTCGGTCGGCGTCCAGGGCCTCGCCCAGGCCGCGGCCGCATACCAGCAGGCAGCATCCTACGCCCGCGACCGCCTCCAGGGCCGCGCCGCGACCGAACCCGCGAATCCCGCCGGTCCCGCCGATCCGATCATCGTCCACCCCGACGTCCGCCGCATGCTGATGGACATCCGCGCCTTCGTCGAGGCCGGCCGCGCGCTGATCGCCTGGATCTCGATCGGCATCGACCGCTACCACCGGGGCAACGAGCCGGAGGCGGAGGGTTTCGTCTCGCTGCTCACACCGGTGGTGAAGGCCTTTCTCACCCACCGCGGTTTCGAGATGTGCGTCGAAGCCCAGCAGATCTTCGGCGGCCACGGCTATGTCGAGGACTGGCCGATGTCGCAATATGTCCGCGATGCGCGGGTGACGATGATCTACGAGGGCACGAACGGCATCCAGGCCCTCGACCTCGTCGGCCGCAAGCTGCCCTCGGACGGCGGCCGCCACATGATCGCCTTCTTCGACGAGGTGAAAACCTTCATCCGCGAGAACAATGCCGACCCCGTGCTCAAGACCGATTTTCTCGACCCGCTGAAGGCGGCGTCCAGGGACCTGCAGGCGGCGGTGGAATTCTTCATGGCGCGCGGCATCAAGAACCCGGACGACGCGCTCGCCGGTTCGACCGATTTCCTCCACCTCTTCGGCCATACCATCTTCGCGCTGCTCTGGGCACGGATGGCGAAGGCGGCGCTCGCCGGCACGACCGATTTCCATTGCGCGAAAGTCGCGACCGGACGCTACTACATGCAACGCCAGCTCCCCGCGACCGCGCTCCATCTCGCCCGCATACACACCGGCGCCGACCCGGTGATGGCGCTGCCGGCGGAGGCGTTCTGAGGAATATCAGCGATCATGCCACACCACCCTCGCCCGAACTCTTTCCGGACAAGCGGCCGGCCATCTTCTTTCTGGTTTTCATACAGACAGAAATCCTATCGGGCAGAAACATCAGGCGCGAACACGCACCCGACCAGCAAGGAATCGTACGCGCCTCTGCCCGCTCTGCCTGGCGGCAAAGTCCGCGCTCAGTCGCAACCTCCCCGAACCCGCGCCCGTATGGTACGTTAACACTCAGGTAGGTTTTACTCACGGTTCGGAATCAAATACTTAGATGGGTTTCACGCGTGGGCACCCTTGGGCCTACGCCCGTCATCCGGGGAAAAGTCCCATGCCCGACGCCTACATCTTCGATGCCATCCGCACCCCCCGAGGCCGGGGCCGCAAGGATGGCGCCCTGCACGAGGTCACCGCCGTACGCCTCTCGGCCGACACGCTGAACGCCATCAAGACCCGCAACGATCTGCCCGAGAACGCCGTCGAGGACGTGATCTGGGGCAACGTCACCCAGATCGGCGAACAGGGCGGCTGCCTTGCCCGCTCGGCGGTGCTGCTCTCCGACCTCGGCGAAGACATCCCCGGTCTCTCGATCAACCGCTTCTGCGCCTCCGGGCTCGAGGCGGTCAATCTCGCCACCAACCAGATCCGCGGCGGCAGCGGCGAGGCCTATATCGCCGGCGGCGTCGAGATGATGTCCCGCGTGCCCATGGGTTCGGACGGCGCCGCCATCGCCGCCGATCCGGCCGTGGCGATGAAGACCCGTTTCGTGCCGCAGGGTATCTCCGCCGACCTCATCGCCACCCGCCACGGCTTCTCCCGCGATGATGTCGACGCCTATGCGGTCGAATCCCAGCGCCGCGCCGCCCGCGCCTGGGAGGAGGGCCGTTTCGCCCGCTCGGTGATTCCAGTGAAGGACATGAACGGTCTTACCCTCCTTGACCGGGACGAGCATCTCCGCCCCGGCACCGACATGCAGTCCCTCGGCGCGCTCGCCCCTGCCTTCAGGGAGATGGGCGAGACCATGCCCGGTTTCGACGCCGTCGCGATCCTCCGCTACCCCGAGATCGAACGGATCAACCACGTCCACCACGCCGGCAATTCCTCCGGCATCGTCGATGGCGCCGCCGCCGTCCTGATCGGCACGAAGCAATGGGGCGAGCGCCACGGCCTCACCCCCCGCGCCCGCATCCGCGCCACCGCGCGGGTCGGCACCGATCCCACCATCATGCAGACCG
>CAYMOD010000053.1:0-10168 GCA_964391945.1 uncultured Rhodobacterales bacterium
AGCGCCTGATCACGCCGACCGGCAAGTTCAACGTCTACAACACGCAGAACGACGTCTACTGAGACTGGGGCCGAAACCGGCGGGCGGCGCGCTCTGCGCCGCCCATTCTTCGCGAGGAACTCCGATGCTCCACTGCGCCCCGCGGAACAATGTCAGGGTTCGGGTGCCGAAGGTGTTCCTCGTCGGAGCCGGGCCGGGTGATCCCGATCTGCTGACGGTGAAGGCCGCGCGTCTCCTGCGCGAAGCCCATGTGGTCGTGCATGACCGGCTGGTGGCGGACGCGATCCTCGATCTCGTGTCGCCCGCTGCCCGGCGGATCTACGTCGGCAAGGCGACCCACCGGCATCCGGTGCCGCAGGAGAGGATCAACGAAATGCTGGCGGAACTCGCCCGAAGCCATGGCTGCGTCGTGCGGCTGAAAGGCGGCGATCCCTTCGTGTTCGGCCGCGGCAGCGAGGAGGCCGAATACCTCGTGCGCAGGGGCATCGCCTGCGAGGTAGTGCCGGGCATCACGGCTGCCGCGGGTTGCGCCGCCAGCGCCGGCATCCCGCTCACCCACCGCGGGCTGGCGACGGGCGTGCAGTTCATCACCGGCCACGCCCGCGACGACGGCGAGCTCGACCTCGACTGGGAGCGCCTCGCCGATCCGGTGATGACCAAGGTGGTGTATATGGGGCTCGCGACGGTGGTCCGGGTGAGCGGGCATCTGATAGGATGCGGGCTCCCGCCCGAGACACCGGCGGCGGCGATCTCCAACGGAACCACCGAGCGGCAGCGCGTCTGCGTCACGACGCTGGGCAAGCTGCCGGACGCGATCGAGCACGCGGGGCTGTGCTCGCCGGTTCTCCTGATCATCGGCCGGGTCGTGGAGCTCGCTCCCGTCCTCGGCGCGATGGCGCAGCCCTGCCTTCGCCCGGCGTGGATGCAACTCGAGAAGACGCTTTCCCGTGCTTGACCGATTTTCCGGACTCGCGGGCGCCGCCGTCGCGCTCGCCGTCGCTCCCGCTGCGGTGGCCGAAATCCTGCCGCCGGAGGCGCGCCAGCACGAACTCGAGCATCTCGTGCTGCACGATTGCGGTTCCTGCCATGGTCTCACGCTCAAGGGCGGGCTCGGGCCGCCGCTGCTGCCGGGCGACCTCGCCGGGACGCCGGACGACGTGCTGGTGGATACGATCCTCCATGGCCGCCCCGGCACGCCGATGCCCCCGTGGTCGTTTGCCCTGAGCCAGGGGGATGCGGAATGGCTGGTCGAGAGGCTGCGTGAGGGAAATTTCATTGAACGCTAGCGCCATCGCCCTCGGGACGGGGCTGAGCCTCCTCCTTGTCGCCGGATCGGACGCCGGGACCGGCGCCGGGGGCGAAGCCCTCCGTGGAACGGGCGACCTCGCCGTGGTCATCGAGCGGGCGCATGGCAGCATCCAGATCGTCGACACCACCGAGCAGGCGCCGCTCGCGCGCGTCGAGGGCCTCGGGGACCTTTCCCATGCGAGCGTGACCTTTTCGCGGGACGGCCGCTACGCCTTCGTCTTCGGGCGCGACGGCGGCCTCAGCAAGGTCGATCTCCTCACCGGCACGATCGTCGCCCGCACGATCCAGAGCGGCAACAGCATCGGCGGCGCCATCTCCCAGGACGGCACCCTCGTGGCGGTTTCGAACTACGAGCCCGGCGGGGTGCGGATCTTCAGCACCGACACGCTGGAGCCGGTCGCCGATATTCCGGCGACCGGAGCCGACGGCGGGCGTTCGAAGGTCGTCGGACTCGTGGATGCGCCCGGGCGGATGTTCGTGTTCACGCTGTTCGAGGCCGGCGAGATCTGGGTGGCGGACATGGCCGATCCGGGAGAGCCCGTGATCCGGAAGTTCCCCGGCGTGGGCGCGCTTCCGTACGACGCGAACATCCTGCCCACCGGGCGCTACTATCTCGCCGGGCTCTTCGGCGAGGACGGTCTCGTGCTGCTCGACCTCTGGAACATCGAGGCGGGGCCGCGGCGGATCCTTGATGGCTACGGCCGGAACGAGGAGCCGCTACCCGTCTACAAGATGCCGCATCTCGAAGGCTGGGGTGCAACGGACGAGGTCTTGCTCCTTCCTGCCGTGGGGCGGAACGAGGTCCTGGTCGTGGACACCCGTGACTGGCAGGAGGTCGGCCGTGTTCCGGTGCAGGGGCAGCCCGTGTTCGTCGTCGCGCGTCCGGACGGGCGGCAGGCCTGGGTCAACTTCGCGCACCCCGACAACGATGTCGTCCAGGTGATCGACGTGCCCGCCCGCGAGGTGGTGGAATCCTTCCAGCCGGGAGAGGCGATCCTCCACATCGAGTTCTCGCCGCGGGGCGAGCAGGCCTGGATTTCGGCGCGGGACAGCGACCGGGTATTCGTCTACGAGACCGAGTCGTTCGGCCAGGTCGGGGAACTCGTCATGGACAAGCCGAGCGGTATCTTCATGACCGCGCGTGCACATCGGATCGGGCAGTAGTGGCAATGACCTCGCCTCCTGACGACACATCCGGGACATCCGGGCCGCGCGCTCTCGATCCGGTCGAGCGGCGGCTTCTGGACGATTTCCAGCGTGACTTCCCCCTCCTTGCCCGGCCGTTCGCAGCTTTGGCCGAGAGGCTCGGCACTACCGAGGAGGCGGTGATCGCACGCCTGCGGCAACTGGAAGACGAGGGGGTCGTAAGCCGGGTCGGTGCCGTGCTGCCACCCCACCGGGTCGGATCAAGTACGCTTGCCGCCCTTGCCGTCCCTCCCGAGCGGCTCGAGTCGGTCGCGGGGGTCGTCAGCGCCTTCCCGGAGGTGAACCACAATTACGAGCGCGAGCATCGGTACAACCTCTGGTTCGTGATCACCGCTGCCAGTGAGGACCGCGTCAGCGAGGTGCTCGAGGAGATCGAGGCCCGAACCGGGCTCGTGCCGCTCGACCTCCCCTTGCTCGAGCCCTTCCACATCGATCTGGGGTTTCCGCTGCAATGGAACTGAGCGAGGCGGATCGGATACTGCTCGAAGTGCTGGCCGCGGGGCTGCCGCTCGTGCCGCGGCCGTATCGGGCGATCGGGCACGGCGTGGGGCTCGATGAGGCGGAGGTGCTGGAGCGCAGCCGCACGCTGCTCGCCGAGGGCTTCGTGAAGCGGCTCGGCGTCGTCGTGCGCCACCGTGAACTCGGCTACCGCGCCAACGCCATGGTGGTCTGGGACGTGCCGGACGCGGCAGTGCCTGCGGTCGGCCTGAAGATGGCAGCGATGCCGTTCGTGACGCTCTGCTACCGCCGGCCGCGCCGCCTGCCGGACTGGCCCTACAACCTCTTCTGCATGATTCATGGCCGCGACCGGTCCCGCGTGGAGGCGCAGGTCGAGGAGCTTGCCTCGAGCCTCGGCCTTGAGGATCTCTCGCGGGCCGTGCTTTTCAGCAGGCGCTGCTTCAAGCAGCGGGGCGCCCGCTACGGGCGCGCTGCACCACCCATCTCCCTGGAGACCGCAGAATGATGGATGAGATCGACCGGCGCATCGTCAATGCGCTCCAGGGAGGCTTTCCGGTGAGCGAACGCCCGTTCGCGGAGGCCGCCGCCTCCCTGGGCCTCAGCGAGGAGGACCTGATCACGCGGGTGGAGCGGCTGGTCGGGAGAGGCACATTGTCGCGTTTCGGGCCGCTCTTCAATGCGGAGCGGCTTGGCGGCGCGGTGACGCTCGCGGCGATGGAGGTCCCCGAGGAGGCGTTCGACGAGGTGGCGGCGCTGGTGAATGCCCATCCCGAGGTCGCCCACAATTATGCCCGCGAGCACCGTCTCAACATGTGGTTCGTCGTGGCGGTCGACCGGCCCGAGCGCATCGCGGAGGTGCTGGCCGCGATCGAGGCGGAAACGAAACTGCCGGTCCTCGACATGCCGAAACGGGAGGAGTTCTTTATCGGCCTGAGGCTCTCGGCATGACGGCGGAACCCGGAACCGTCCGGGACGACGGGATCGACGCGGACGACCGGCGCATCATCGTCGCCACCCAGAAGGGCCTGCCGCTCACCCCCCGGCCCTACCACGCTGTAGCGGAGGCGCTCGGGCTTCCGCCCGCCGAGGTCATGGCCCGCTTCCGCCGCCTCCAGTCCCTCGGCGTCATCCGGCGGATCGGCTGCGTCCCGAACCATTACGCGCTCGGCATCCGCGCGAACGGCATGTCCGTCTGGGACGTGCCGGACGAGGAAGTGGGCACGCTCGGGCGCAGGATCGGTGCGCTCGACTTCGTCAGCCACTGCTATCATCGGCCGCGCCATCCCCCGCTCTGGCCCTACAACCTCTTCGCGATGGTGCACGGGCGCGACCGCGACGCCGTGAGCCGGCAGGTCGCGGCCATCGCCCGCGAACTCGGCGCCGCGGTCCGCGGCTACGACATCCTCTACAGCACCCGCATCCTCAAGAAGACCGGCCTCAGGATCGGCGGCTGAGACCAAAGGAGATCCCATGTTCCGTGTCAGCCAGTTCATGCGCGAGATCACGAACCCGACCCCTGTCGGGCCACGGCGCGACCTGCCCGGCCCCGTAGTGATCTGGAATCTGATCCGGCGCTGCAACCTCACCTGCCGACACTGCTACTCGATCTCGGGCGACGTGGACTTCCCCGGCGAGCTGTCGACCGAAGAGGTCTTCCGCGTCATGGACGACTTGTACGCGGCAAAGGTCCGGGTGCTGATCCTCTCGGGGGGCGAGCCGCTGCTGCGCCCCGATATCTTCGAGATCTCGCGGCGGGCGAAGGAGATGGGTTTCTATGTCGGCCTTTCCTCCAACGGCACCCTGATCGACCGCGCGAATGCGGCCCGGATCGCCGACATGGGCTACGATTATGTCGGCATCAGCCTCGACGGCCTGCGCGAGACGCACGACCGGATCCGCCGCCGGGAGGGCGCCTTCGACGCCTCGCTCGAAGGGCTTCGCGCCTGCCGGGACCTCGGGATCAAGGTAGGGATGCGCTTCACGATCACCCGCGAGAACGCGCACGAGTTCCCGGCGCTGCTCGCCCTCATGGAGGGCGAAGGGATCGACAAGTTCTACCTCTCCCACCTGAACTACGCCGGGCGGGGCAACAAGAACCGGGGCGAGGATGCGGTGCACACCATGTCGCGCGCCGCGATGGACCTCCTCTTCGAGACCTGCCTGCGCGATGTCGAACGCGGTGGCAACCGCGAGTATGTGACCGGCAACAACGACGCGGACGGGGTCTATTTCCTGTTCTGGGCCCGGGAGCGCTTTCCCGATCGGGAGGCCCACCTGCGCGCGAAGCTGGCGCAGTGGGGCGGCAACTCGTCCGGCGTCAACATCGCGAACATCGACAACCTCGGCAACGTCCACCCCGATACGATGTGGTGGCACTACAGCCTCGGCAACGTCCGGGAGCGTTCCTTCCCGGCGATATGGAACGACGTGTCGGACCCGCTGATGGCCGGGCTCAAGGCGCGGCCGCGGAGCGTGAAGGGCCGCTGCGGCGAATGCGGCTATTTCGACATCTGCGGCGGCAATACCCGCGTCCGCGCGCACCAGCTGACCGGAGACTTCTGGGCAGAGGACCCGGCCTGCTACCTCACCGACGCGGAAATCGGCGCATCCGGCGGCGAGCGGCTGGAGGTGACGGCCTTCCGGGGCATCCGGCGGCGCCCTGCCCATGCTTGAGGCCGCATCCGGGTTCGTGCTCGGGTTCGCGCTCGCCATCGGCCTGACGGGTTCCGCGGCGGCGGAGACCGGGCCCGACGTGCGGGCGCTCTATGCGGCGCATTGTGCCGCCTGCCACGGTGACGGACGGATGGGCGGCTCGGGGCCTGCGCTCCTGCCCGAGAGCCTCGCTCGCCTGGGCGCGGAGGCGGCTGCGGAGGTGATCGCGCACGGGCGCGTGGCGACGCAGATGCCGGGTTTCGGGGAGACGCTCTCGGAGGCGGAACTCGCCGCACTCGTCGCGTTCATCAACGAGCCGCCGGACGAGCCCCCGGTCTGGGGGCTGGCGGAGATGGAGGCGACGCATATCGTCGCTCTCGATCCGGCGGAGCTTCCCGAGGCGCCGGTCCATGAGGCCGATCCCCTGAATCTTTTCGTGGTGGTCGAACTTGGTGATCACCACGTCACCATTCTCGACGGCGACCGGCTCGAACCGATCCACCGCTTCCCGAGCCGCTTCGCGCTTCACGGGGGTCCGAAGTTCACGGACGACGGCCGCTTCGTCTTCTTCGCCTCGCGCGACGGCTGGATCACCAAGTTCGACCTCTGGAGCCTCGAGGTCGTGGCCGAGATCCGCGCGGGCATCAACACCCGGAACCTCGCGCTGTCCGGCGACGGGAAGGTGGTGGCGGTGGCGAACTACCTGCCGCACAGCCTGGTGATGCTCGACGCCCGCGACCTCAGGCCGATGAAGGTGATCGACGTCGCGGACATCCCGGGCAAGCAGAGTTCACGCGTGAGCGCGGTCTATCAGGCCGTGCCGCGCGAGAGTTTCATCGTCGCGCTGAAGGACGTGGCCGAGATCTGGGAAGTTTTCTACCAGGAGAGCCCCCCCGGGGCCTATTCCGGATTTGTCGGCGGCCACGGGAAGGGGATGGAGGAGGAGCCCGCCGGGGAGGGACGCTTCCCCGTGCGCCGGATCCTCGTGGAGGAACCCGTCGACGATTTCTTCTTCGACCCGGACTACCGCCACCTGATCGGCTCCTCCCGCAGCGGCACCGCCGGTGTGGTGGTGGACCTCGACGCCGGGCGGCCGGTGGCGTCGGTGGACCTGCCGGGCCTGCCGCATCTCGGCTCGGGGATCAGCTGGATCCGGCAGGGCCGGCGCGTGATGGCCACCCCGCACCTGCGTGAACCCGCCCTCAGCATCATTGACATGACGACGTGGGAGACGATCGAGCGGATCGAGACGCCGGGCCCCGGCTTCTTCATCCGCGGTCACGAGAACAGCCCCTATGCCTGGACCGACATGTCGCTCGGACCGCAAAATGACACCCTGCTGATCCTCGACACCCGCACCCTGGATATCGTCCGCACCGTGACGCCGAGCCCGGGCCAGGCCGCCTCCCACGTCGAGTTCACCCGCGACGGACGATACGCCCTCGTCAGCGTCTGGGAGATGGACGGCGCACTCGTGATCTACGACGCGGCGACCTTCGAGGAAGTGAAGCGGATCCCAATGCGCAAGCCGTCGGGGAAGTACAATGTGTTCAACAAGATCACCCTTTCGGCGGGAACCAGCCGCTGAGGCCGGAGCGGCCGTCGCATGGGGTTCGGCCGGCCTGCTCCTTGTCGGGCACGGGTCCAGCGACCTCGAGATCGCGACGGAGAGCCTGCAGCGCCACGCAGCCGCTCTGCGGGCGCGCGGCCTTTTCGCGGCCGTGGAGGCCGGCTTCCTCCGCGGCTCGCCCGGCGCCGGGGAGGCGCTCGCGCGCCTGGACATGCCGGACCTCTACGTGGTGCCTTTCTTCCTCGGCGAAGGCTATTTTTCCGAAGTTGCCGTGCCGCGCCGCCTCGGCCTCACGAAGGCCGTCACGGTCCAGTCCGGCTCTGCCGCGATCCGGACCCTGCGCTATTGCCGCCCGGTCGGTTGCAGCCCCCGGGTCGTGGATGCTCTCGCGGATGTCGGCCGTCGCGCCTGTGCGGCGGAGGGTCTCGATCCCCAGGGGACGACCCTTCTCGTTGTCGGCCACGGCAACGAGCATTCCGGCGCGTCATCCCGGATGCTCCGCCGGCATGCCGATACGCTCGCAGCCGCCGGACGCTTTCGGGCTGTGGTCATTGCCTTCATTGAGGAACCGCCTCTTCTCGCGGATGCGCTTCGCGCGGCGGCCGGGGGCAACACTGTCGTCGTCGGCGCGCTCGCGGGGCTGGGCCACCACGCACTCGACGACATACCCGACGCCGTCGCTGCCGAGCGCGACCGGTGCGGTGGCCGCGGCGCTGCACTGGTTTACGCTGGAATCATCGGTTCGGAGCCGCTGCTGGCCGACCTGATCCTCGAGAGCGTCCGGGCCTTCGACGAAGGCGAACCCGGACGCGTCATGGTGGCGCTCAGGCAACCGCAACCGGCGACGTGACGGTCAGGCGCGACCGCCACATGCGCTCGGCCATCGCCTGAGCCTCCTCCATGCTGCTCGCGCGGCCGAGCATCCTGAGCGCGATCGCCGCCGTTCCCGTGACCGCCGCAACAGGCCCCGCCGGCTCCTCGCCCTCGCCGCGCCAGAGGGCCGCAATCCGGGCGGGGTCCTGTTCCTCGTCGCGCGGCCGGAAACCGGCGCCGGCGGGGAGCGGGGGCCACACCTCCTCGTCCGGCTCGCCTCCCGTCAGCCGCATCACCGTGCAGGCCTTGTCCGGGTTGCGCTGCGCCTCGCCGCCACCGCCCTTGAACACCGCGGCATGCGGCTGGCCGAGCAGCCGCGCCGCCTCCTGATGCAGAGGGCGGTAGTTAGGATGGAAGACGCCCTGGATCTGGTGGGGCGCGTCGAACGGGTTCAGGGCCCGGGCCGCGGAGTGGATCGGCGAGCGCAGGCCGAGCAGGGACCGAAGATCGATCAGCTCCGTGAACTGAGGGCAGATGTCCTCGAGGCCCATGTAGGCGAAACACCCGGCGTCGAGCCGCGCCGCCACCTCCTCCGCCGTCCGGCTGACGGGGATCCCAAGCGCATCGAGAGCCGCGCGCGTCGGCACGTAACCCTCCGCCTCGCCCGCGATCCCGTGCATGATGACGCGTGTCCCGTTCGCCGCCAGAAGCAGCGCCGACAGGACGAACCAGGGAAGCTGCCTGTGACGGTCGGCATAGGAGGGCCAGTCGAGGTCGGGCCGGGCAGCCGGCCGCGGAGGCCGGATCGCCGCCCGTGCCGCCTCGACGAGGCCGGCGAGCTCGTCGGGGGACTCGCTCCGGTAGCGCATCAGCATCAGGAAGGCGCCGACCTGTTCCGGCTCGACCTCCCCCGCCAGGATGAGCCGCATGGCCTCGCGTGCCTCCTCCCGCGACAGCGACCGCGACAGGCCGGGGCCGCGCGCAAGAGTCCGCACGTAGATCGCGAAGGGATGGGGCTTTCCGGCACGGGCTGACCTGGCGGCGGTGGTCATGGATGGCCTCCTTGCAACTGCGGGCGCGTCCAACTCGAGAATTAGAGGTCGGATGCGCGGGACGTCTTGATCTCCATCAATTCCTGATGATCGTAAGTGGCTTATCCAAGCTCGGCAAGGTCGCAACTGCCTCCCCCGGCCAGTGCCGGTCGGGGCCGAGGGCAAGACGCATCGGGCTGGTGGGATGTCGGGCGAAACGGTGAGTGACAAGCGGTTCGTGCGCGAGGCCCCGATATTCCGGGATCTCGCCCCCGGCATCGTGGACGAGATCATGTCCGATTGTCAGTGGGAGGAACATCCGGCCGGCGCATGCCTGTTCCGTCAGGGTGAGCCGGCGAACGCCTTCTTCATCATGCTCGGGGGCTGGGTGAAGCTCGTCCGGATCACGGCCGCGGGTGACGAGGTGGTTATCGGGCTCTTTACGCGGGGCCAGAGCTTCGCGGAGACGGTCGGCCTGGCCGGCAAGCCTTATCCGGCACATTGCGAGGCGGTCACCGCCATGTGCGTGGTGCGGGTGCCGTCGGAGCGGCTGCGCCAACGGATCCTCGATCATCCCGAGATCGGGCTGTCGCTCATCGCCTTGACGACGCAGAATCTTCATCAGCTCGTCGTCGAGATCACCCGGCTCAAGGCCCACACCAGCACTCAGCGCGTGGCGGCGTTCCTCCTGTCCCTCATCGACGGCAAACACGGAGCCTGCACGATCTCGCTGCCAATCAAGAAGGCCCTGATCGCCGGTCGCCTCGGCATGAAGGAGGAGACGCTGTCCCGCGCTTTCGCCCGGCTCCGGGCTGCGGGCGTGGTGGTCAACGGAAGGAGCGTCAGGATCTCGGATGTCGCCCTCCTGCGTGCCTGCATGCTCGAGAAGGTGCCATGACCGTCCGGGCGCTGCCAACCGCGATCTTCTCGGGCCGGGATTCCGGGAACAGGCGCGGGTCGATCGCGCCAGGACTTCAGTGGGCGCAGGGTGAACTAACGCGGAAGACATCACGGGGCGGAGGCGATACACGGATCCCGACAGGTAAAAGTCGCGACACCCGCCTCATCAACGTTATACTTCCGCATATTTTGTCGAATCGATCGGGATTTTCCGGGTTCTGGACGAGAG
>CAYMOD010000054.1:0-10160 GCA_964391945.1 uncultured Rhodobacterales bacterium
TGCGCTCGATGTCGGGGATGAAACCCATGTCGAGCATGCGGTCGGCTTCATCGACCACCATGATCTGCACGCCGGTCAGCATCAGCTTGCCGCGCTCGAAATGGTCGAGCAGCCGGCCCGGCGTCGCGATCAGCACGTCGACGCCGCGGTCGATCAGCTTGTCCTGGTCCTTGAAGGAGACGCCGCCGATCAGGAGCGCCATCGAGAGTTTCACGTATTTCGCGTAAGTCTCGAAATTCTTGGCCACCTGTGCCGCGAGTTCGCGTGTCGGGCAGAGCACCAGCGTTCGCGGCATGCGCGCGCGGGCCCGGCCGTTCTGCAGGAGCGTGATCATCGGCAGGACAAAACCGGCGGTCTTGCCGGTGCCCGTCTGCGCGATGCCGAGCACGTCGCGCCCCGCGAGGGCGTGGGGGATGGCTTCCGCCTGGATCGGGGTCGGCGTTTCGTAGCCGGTTTCGGAAACGGCTTTGAGGACCCGGGGGTCCAAGGCTAGATCTGTGAAGTTCGTCATGAAGTCCCGTTCGGTTGAATCTGCGGCATGATCGGCCGCCATTCCTCCGAGCGGCCCGGCGCCCCCGCATTGGAGCGCTCCCATCACGAGTGCCTAAATAATGTTCTTGCGCCGCAGCGTCAATCTCCGCGGCCGGATCGCGGCGATTTTTAGCGCTTCAACCGGTGTTTCCCTCGTATCGCGGGCATATCGCGCGGGCGTCGCGGGCGCGGGTATGGTCCGGAATCGGCTGCGCAGGGGGCACCGTCGTCCTGCGGATCTTGTTTTCTGCCGCCCGGTGGTTATCCAGAGGCGGCAGCCGCCGATTGCCGCCCGCCGGGGAAGCGGTGATTCAGTCGGGACCGGAGCAGGGATGACGGAGCGCGCGGGAACGGGATGGGCGGCGGCGGAGGTGCGCGCGGCCCTCGATGCGGCGGGAACGGCGGCCGGATACTGCCTCGCGGTCTTCGGACGCAGGCCGGGCGCAGAGACGGATCCGGGCGCGGCGGATCCGGACCCGTTCGGCAGATTGCCGCCGCAAGTCCTTGCAGAGATGGTCGAGGAGGTCGCGGGCTGGTCCGGACATATCCCCGTCTCCGAAGCGACCGGGCTCCTGCCGATGACGAAGGCGCGGGCGCTCGCGCGGGTGCGCGGGCGCGAGGCGCCGGGAGCCGCGCTCAGGACGGGGCGGGAGCCCGGGGATGTCGAGATCCACGCCGTCGCGCGGCCGTTCGTCGGGTTCTTCGCCCTCGAGCAACACCGGCTGCGGCACCGGCGTTTTGATGGCGGCATCTCCGAGGAGATCGAGCGGCTGGTCTTCGCGAGCGGCGACGCGGTGACGGTGCTGCCCTATGATCCCCGGCACGACCGGGTGCTGCTGATCGAGCAGTTCCGCGCCGGGCCGCATGCGCGGAAGGACCGGCTGCCCTGGTGTATCGAGGCCATCGCCGGGCGCTGCGATGCCGATGAGAGCCTCGAAGAGACGGTGCGGCGAGAGGCGCGCGAGGAGGCGGGGCTCGACCTCGGGCGGGTCGAGCGCATCCTCGGCTATTATCCGACGCCGGCGCTTGCCGCGGAGCATATCACCTCCTTCGCCGGCGAGGCCGATCTCGGCGGCGAGCACGGGGTTTTCGGCCTCGCCACCGAGCACGAGGACATCCGCGCCTTCGCCGTGCCGCGGGCGGAGGCGATGGCGGCGCTCGCGTCGGGCGAGGTGAACAACGCGCCGCTGGCGCTGTCGCTCCTCTGGCTCGATCTCAACGCCGGGCGGCTGAGGCGGGAGTGGGTGCGTTGATGGCGCGGGGATGGAAGCGGGTGCGTTGCGGGCGGCAGGATGAGCGTGGCCGCCCTGATGGCGGTAAAGGTGAAAGTGGCCGCCTTGATGGCGGTGGGGCGACGGATTAGAGGTCGGAAACAGGCGACCGGGAGGAGAAGACGATGCACGTGGCCAAGGATCTGCCCGAAGCCGTGGGCCGTACGCCGCTGATCCGGCTCCGACGTGCTTCCGAGGAGACCGGCTGCGAGATCCTCGGCAAATGCGAGTTCCTCAACCCCGGGCAGTCGGTCACCGACGGCCCGGCGCCCTACCTCATCCGGGCCGCGGTGGCGCGCGGCACGCTGCGGCCCGGCGGCACGATCGTCGAGGGAACGGCGGGGAATACCGGGATCGGCCTCGCGCTCATCGGCGCGGCGATGGGATTCCGGACGGTGATCGTCATCCCCGATACCCAGAGCCAGGAGAAGAAGGACATGATCCGGCTCGCGGGCGCCGCCCTCGTCGAGGTGCCGGCGGTGCCTTACCGCGACCCGAACAACTACGTGAAATATTCCGGCCGCCTCGCCGAGGCGCTGGCGGCGACGGAGGCGGCGGGCGCGGTCTGGGCGAACCAGTTCGACAATATCGCGAACCGGCAGGCGCATGTCGAGACCACGGCGCCCGAGATCTGGGAGCAGACCGGGGGCAGGATCGACGGGTTCGTCTGCGCGGTCGGGACCGGCGGCACGCTCGCCGGTGTTGCCGAGGGTCTGCGTGCGCGCAAATCGGAGGTGAAGATCGGCCTTGCCGATCCGGACGGCGCCGCGCTCTACAACTGGTATGCGCATGGCGAGCTGAAATCCGAGGGGGACTCGATCACCGAGGGGATCGGCCAGGGGCGGATCACCGACAATCTCGAAGGGCTCGCGGTCGATCTTCCCTACAACATTCCCGACGCGGAGGCGGTGTCGGTCGTCTTCCAGCTGCTTCAGGAGGAGGGGCTCTGCCTCGGCGGGTCCTCGGGGATCAACGTCGCGGGCGCGATCCGCATGGCGCGCGACCTCGGGCCGGGGCGCACGATCGTGACCGTGCTCTGCGATTACGGCACCCGCTACCAGTCGAAACTGTTCAACCCGGAATTCCTGCGCTCGAAGGATCTGCCGGTGCCGGAATGGCTGGAGGGCGGGCCGGAAGATCTGCCGGCGGTCTTCGCCTGAAGCGCTGGGCCGGTCGCGCGGGTTCAGGCGGTCCCGGGCAGGCGTGACCAGCTGAGGCAGCCGGCGGCGACGGGACCGTTCGAGACGAGGATCGCGCCGTGGCGATAGAGCGCAGCCGGTCGTGCCTCGGGGCCGAACGCGATCAGCCAGACGCCGCCCGAAGCATCGCTCCAGACCGGGGTTCCGCCGGCGGCTTCGGCGGCGGCGGCGACGCCGGGCAGGCCAAGCCCGGCGCGGAAGACCACGAGGGCGCGGTCGTCGGGGAGACCGGCGGGCGGCAGGGCCGCGATCCCGCCCGCGAGGAGCGCGGCGAGCCCGAGCGTCGCGGCGGCGGCCCGGGCGGTGCCAACCGGGGCGCCACCCCCGGGCGGGGCCCGGCGCAGGAGCCGCCAGCCGAGGAAGGCCGCGCCGAGCCCGAAGGGGATGACCCAGAGGAGATCCCAGAGCAGCGGGTAGCCAGTATCCATCCGGATGCGGTGGAGGCCGAGGATCCAGTGCGAGAGGACCGCATCGGCGATGTGCCAGGCGCCGAAGCCGAGGAGGCCGGCACCCGCGAGCCGGCTTCCGGCACCCGGAGCGGCGAGAGCGGCGCGGGAACGCCACAGCAGCCAGAGGCCGGCGCCGGTCACGATATAGGTGAAAAGGTGGAAAAGCCCGTCGGCCAGAACCTGGAATCGCAGGTCGGAAGCGGTCTCGCCCGGTGCGACGCCACTCAGCAGGTGGTGCCACTGGAGGATCTGGTGGAGGAGGATGCCGTCGAAGAAGCCGCCGAGCCCGAAGCCGAGGGCAAATCCCGCGGGTGCGAGCTGGCGAAGGCCGGGGGCGGTTGCAGGGGCGGAAAGGGTCGAGGGCCTCGTCATGGCAGCGGATCCTCCGGTGAGGGGACACAGGCACAATCGTTTCCGGAGGCGCTTGTTCCGCATCGGCTCGAGGGAGCGGAGACATCGGTCGCCGTTCCCTGCGGGCTCGGACCGCCCGTCCGGCGGGCGAGAGCAGGTAATAGACCGCCCATCCGGGGGCGAGAACGATAGACCGCCCGTCAGGCGGGCGAGAACGGCGGACGGGCGATTGGTGAGGATGACGGCGTTCCTGATGGCGGGGGAGAAGATCGCCTATGATGGCTGGGTCCCCGGCCATGCGGCGAGAATGCACGACATCGCGGCCGGACATGGCGGCAAGTACCGCTCGCGTAGCGGAAACATCCGGACCCTGGAAGGCGCCGGGCCCTGCCCTCGTGGCGTTGGTCGAGTTCCCGCCGGGCGGCGCTCGAGGCGTTCGTGAACGACCCGGAATACACGCCGCTTGCCGCGGTCGGGAAGGCGGGAGCATGGACGGTTCCTCGCCATCGACGACACCGATCTCGCCGGCGGGGTGCCGTATCTGAAGGGCTGACGCGGGCGCACCCGTGTGGGCCGAACGTCGCCGCGTCATGTCACGGATGCGGTCCGGGCGGTGGATACCCGAGCTTCCCGCTCGCTTGGCGCGATTCTCCGGGTTTCCGGGCGGGAGGAGGGGCAGGTATCGGCCTTGACCGGCTTGACATCGCGCCGCTTCTCACAAATATAGCCGCTTCTCGCGCGGCCCCGAGGTGGCGGCGCGATCATCGCTTTTGCAGCGCGCAGTCCGAGGTGGCGGAGCCCCGCCGCGAACGCCGGAGATCTCCGGGACCGCAGGACGCGGAACACGATGAAGAAGGGAACGCGCATGTTCGCGGTGCTGAAGACGGGCGGCAAACAGTACAAGGTCGCGCCGAACGACGTGCTCCGGGTCGAGAAACTTGCCGGCGAGGCGGGCGACACGATCGAATTCGACGAGATCCTGATCGTCGGCGGCGACGAGCTGAAGATCGGCAGCCCGCGCGTCGAAGGCGCGCTGGTGCGCGCCGAACTGGTCGAGCAGACCCGCGGCGAGAAGGTGATCTCCTTCAAGAAACGCCGGCGCAAGCATTCGTCGCAGCGCCGCCGCGGCCATCGCCAGCATCTGACGGTGGTGCGCGTGACCGAGATTCTGCCGGGCGGCGCGGAGGCCGCTGCGGCGGCCCAGGCGGAAGAACCCGCCACGGCCGAGGCCTGAGGCTCAGGAGGCAAGAACCATGGCACACAAGAAGGCAGGCGGTTCGTCCCGCAACGGCCGCGACAGCGCCGGCCGCCGGCTCGGCGTCAAGAAATTCGGCGGCGAGGCCGTCCGTCCCGGCAACATCGTGGTGCGCCAGCGCGGCACGCGCTGGTGGCCCGGCGACGGCGTCGGCCTCGGCCGGGATCACACGATCTTCGCGACCGCCGAGGGCGTCGTGAGCTTCTCGCGCGGCTACAGGGGCCGGACCTACGTGTCGGTCCAGCCGCTGCCGGAGGCTGCCGAGTAAGGACCGCCGGGCCCGTTTCACGCTTGATCGCAGGAGGCCGGCGGCGTTCGCCGGCCTTCTTTGCGTTTTTCCATGAGGTCCGCGATGTCGGACATGTCCCATGACCAGCCCGAACACGACCAGCCCGAATTCGTGACGGAGCGGATGCGGCTCCGGGCGCTCCGCCGTGCCGATGCCGGGGTGATCGCCCTCTATTGCGGCCATGCCGATCTGGCGCGCATGACCACCGCGATCCCGCATCCCTATCCGCCGGGGCTGGCGGAGAGCTTCGTCGTGCGGGTGGGCGACACCAGTGACGGCGAGACGGTCTGGGCGCTCGACACCGGCGAGGACGACATGAACGGGCTGATCGGGCTCATCTCGCTCAGGTTGCGGCCGGAAGGCGAGGGCGAGATCGGCTTCTGGGTCGCGCCCGCATTCCAGGGGGCTGGTTATGCCTCGGAGGCGGTGGAGGCGATCGTCGCCCACGCCGAAGATCTCGGCCTGAAGGCGCTGGTCGCGCGGGCCTTCCAGGACAACTTCGCCTCGGTGAAGGTGCTGGCGCGCTCGGGTTTCGAATATGAAGGCGAGGGCGAGCTCTATTCGCTGGCGCGCGACGCGGTGGTGCCGACCTTCCGCTACCGCCGCGTGCTCGGGGCGCGGGCATGAAGTTCCTCGATCTTGCAAGGATCCACATCCGCTCCGGGTCGGGCGGCAACGGTTCGGTAAGTTTCCGCCGCGAGAAGTTCATCGAGTTCGGCGGTCCCGACGGTGGCGATGGCGGCAAGGGCGGCGATGTCTGGGCGGAGGCAATCGACCATCTCAACACCCTGATCGACTACCGATACCAGCAGCATTTCTTCGCGCGGAACGGCGGCGGCGGCGCGGGACGGGGCCGCACCGGCGCGAGCGCGCCCGACGTGGTCCTGAAGGTGCCGGCGGGGACCGAGATCCTCGAGGAAGATGGCGAGACGCTGATCGCCGACCTCGCCGAGGCAGGAGCGCGCGTGCTGCTTGCCCGCGGCGGCAACGGCGGCTGGGGGAACCTGAGGTTCAAGTCGGCGACGAATCAGGCGCCGCGCCGCGCCAATCCCGGCCAGGAGGGCGTCGAGCGCACGCTCTGGCTGCGGCTGAAGCTGATCGCCGATGCCGGGCTCGTCGGGTTGCCGAATGCCGGGAAATCGACGTTTCTCTCGGTGGTCTCGAACGCGCGGCCGAAGATCGCCGACTATCCCTTCACCACGCTGCATCCGCAGCTCGGCGTCGCCGGGATCGATGGCACCGAATTCGTGATCGCCGACATTCCCGGCCTGATCGAGGGCGCGCACGAGGGGCGGGGGGTCGGCGACCGGTTCCTCGGCCATGTCGAGCGCTGCGCGGTGCTCCTCCATCTCGTCGATGCGACGGCGGAGGATCCGGTGGCGGATCATGCGATCATCCTGCGCGAGCTCGAGGAGTATGGCGCGGGACTCGCCGGGAAGCCGCGGGTGACGGCGCTCTCGAAGGTTGATGCCGCCGATCCGGAAGCCGTCGCGGCGGCGGAGGCGGCGCTGGTCGCTGCGACCGGCGGACCGGTCCTCCGGCTTTCGGCGGCGACCGGCGCGGGCGTGCAGGCGGTGCTGCGCGGGCTCCGGCAGGTGATCGACGCGGGGCGCGGTGGTGCTCCGCATGTGGCGGAGGGCAGGCCGTGGCGGCCGTGAGCGAGGAGGCGACATCGCGCTCGGCCGCGATCCTCGGCGCCGCGCGCCGGATGGTGGTGAAGATCGGCTCGGCGCTCCTCGTCGATTCCGCGACCGGCCGGCTCCGGGTCGAGTGGCTCGAGGGGCTCGCCGCAGACATCGCGGCGCTGAAGGCGCAGGGCAGGGACGTGATGCTCGTCTCCTCGGGCTCGATCGCGCTCGGCCGGCGGGTGCTCGGCCTCGGCGACGGGCCGCTCCCCCTCGAGGCGAGCCAGGCGGCGGCGGCGGTCGGGCAGATCCGGCTTGCCCAGGCCTACGAGAGCGTGCTGGCGCCGCGCGGTATCACCACCGCGCAGGTCCTGCTCACGCTCGAGGATTCGGAGAACCGGCGGCGCTATCTCAACTCGCGGCGGACCTTCGAGACGCTGCTGGAGATGGGGGTGGTGCCGATCGTCAACGAGAACGACACGGTGGCGACCGACGAGATCCGCTACGGCGACAACGACCGGCTGGCGGCGCAGGTCGCGGCCATGGCCGGCGCGGACGTGCTGGTGCTGCTCTCGGACGTGGACGGGCTTCATACCGCCGATCCGCGGGTGGATCCGGCGGCGCGCCGGCTCGAGGTGGTGGAGGCGGTGACGCCCGAGATCGAGGCGATGGCGGGGGGCGTCGGCTCGGCATTGTCGCGGGGGGGCATGCGGACGAAGCTGATGGCGGCGAAGGTTGCCAACAGGGCCGGATGCGCGATGGCGATCGTCAGGGGCGACGCGCCGCGGCCGCTCGCCGCGCTGGAAGCCGGGGCGCCGTCCACGTGGTTCCTCGCGAACGGCGACCCGGCGGTGGCGCGCAAGCGGTGGATCTCGGGAATGCGGCCGCGCGGGCGGCTCGTCGTCGATGCCGGCGCGGCAGCGGCGCTCGCGCGCGGGAGTTCACTCCTCCCCGCCGGGGTCACCGCCGTCGAAGGCCGGTTCAGCCGCGGCGATCCGGTGGATATCGTCGATGCGGAGGGGCGTGTGGTGGCGCGCGGCCTTGCCGGCTATGATGTCGGGGAGGCGCGGACGATCATGGGCCACCGCTCGGACCGGATCGCGGCACTGCTCGGCCATCCGGGACGGGCGGCGGTGGTGCATCGCGACGACATGGCGATCTGATGGAGGGGAGCATGGACGGCGGTATGGACGTGGCGGAGCTGATGCGCGAGATCGGCGTTGCCGCGCGCGACGCGGCGGCAGTGCTCGCCACCGCCACCAGCGAGCGCAAGGATGCGGCACTCCACGCGGCGGCGGCCGCGCTCTGGGAGAAGCGCGACGAAATTGCCGCCGGGAATGCGCGCGACGTGGAATATGGGCAGGAGAAAGGGCTCGGACCCGCGATGCTCGATCGGCTCCGGCTCGATGACGCGCGCATCCAGGGGATCGCGGACGGGCTCCGGGCGGTCGCGGCGCAGCCCGATCCGGTCGGTGCCGTGATGGCCGAATGGGACCGGCCGAACGGGCTCCATATCCGCCGGGTGCGCACGCCGATCGGCGTCGTCGGCGTCATCTACGAAAGCCGGCCGAACGTGACCGCGGATGCCGGCGGGCTCTGCCTCAAGTCCGGGAATGCCGCGATCCTGCGCGGCGGCTCGGAATCCTTTCATTCGTCGCGGGCGATCCATGCGGCGCTCGTCGCCGGCCTGCAAGCGGCGGGCCTGCCGGAGACGGCGATCCAGCTCGTGCCGACGCGCGACCGGGCGGCGGTCGGTGAAATGCTGACGATGACCGACTTCATCGACGTCATCGTGCCGCGTGGCGGGCGGAGCCTTGTCGAACGGGTCCAGGCCGAGGCGCGGGTGCCGGTATTCGCTCATCTCGATGGCGTCGTGCATATCTATGTCGATCGGGCGGCCAACCTCGCCAAGGCGTCCCGGGTGATCCTCAATGCCAAGACCCGCCGGCCCGGGATCTGCGGTGCGCTGGAATGCCTGCTGATCGATCGCGCCCTGCTCGAAAGGAAGGGCGTGCCATTCCTCGCCGAACTGATCGAGGCGGGGGTGGAGGTGCGGGGCGATGCCACGCTCCAGGAACTGCCGGGCGTCGGTGCCGCCACCGACGACGACTGGGGACGCGAGTATCTCGACATGATCTGCGCGGCGCGGGTGGTCGATGGCGTCGATGAGGCGATCGCCCATATCCGGCGCTATGGTTCGGGTCACACCGACTGCATCATCACCAAGGACGATACGACGGCGGCGCGTTTCTTTGCCGGGCTCGACAGCGCGATCCTGATGCGGAACGCCTCGACCCAGTTCGCCGATGGCGGCGAGTTCGGGATGGGCGCCGAGATCGGCATCGCCACCGGCAAGCTTCACGCCCGCGGCCCGGTCGGCGCCGAGCAACTCACGAGCTTCAAGTATCTCGTCGAGGGTGACGGCGCGATCCGGGCCTGAGCGTGTTCCTGGCCGGCAGGACGCGTCCGGTTGTGGTCGCGGATCGAACTGACCGGGTCTTGCGCCCGACAGATTCCCGCGCCCCCCTCTTGGCGGGATGCGACACGAGGAGAGGGACCTCTCCTCGCGCCCGGAGGGCCTGTCCGTGGTTCCCGGGACCGCTATGGGGAGCGGATGCCCTGCCGCGCCCGCCCGTTATCCGCCTGTCAGCCCCGCCAGTTCCGGACCGGGCCGCAATCCATATGGACGAAGTTCGAGCGGTTGTAGGTGCCGACGCCGCCCGCCCGGCAGGCAAGCGCCGCGCGGGTCATCTGGCTCACGTCGCGGCTGCGGAGGCGGACATCGGCGGCCATCGCGCGCATGTGATAGGATTCCTTCGCGGCGCCCCGCAGCATCCTGTTGGTCTGGGGCGTGCGATAGCCGGAAATCATCAGATACGGTTCGTCGGTTTCCAGCATCCTGAGCGCAGTCGAAAGAATGTCGATGTTGCTCGGGTGGTACTGGCGGACCACGTTGTGCCGCCAGTCGCGCATGAAGAAGCTGATCTCGGTCATCGCTTCCGGAATGTAGCGTCCGTTGGCGAAATAGACCGTGTTCAGCGACTCTCCGGTCCGCTGGTTGCGCATCGCGATGCGCCGCACGTCGCCCGCGCCGCGGAGAAGGCCCGGCGCTTTCGCGTAGACCGGCGCGCCGGCGACGATCCGCCCAGCGGCGGCCGTACCAAGAAACGACCGGCGGGCTGCCTGGAAT
>CAYMOD010000055.1:0-10058 GCA_964391945.1 uncultured Rhodobacterales bacterium
CGCCGAGCGGGAGAACGTGCCCACCTCACGGAAGCTGCCCGGGCCCACCAGGGCATCGATCCGGTCCCGGATGGTGGACCGACCGGAGCGGTGGAGCTCCTCGACCTTCTGTGCGCCGCCCATGTCGGTGACGACCGACTGCCGGCGGCGGCGCAGCTCGCGGGTGGCCTGGGGCAACTCGGATCCATCCGGTGCGTTCACCATCACACCCCGACCTGCGCCTGCGGCCGCTGCCGGTCCCAGGTCCGATCGTTGATGCCGCCTTCGCGCAGGACGGCCTTCCGGACCTTCGACGTGGGCGTCTTGGGCAGCTCGTCGACGACCTCGACGTAGCGGGGCACCATGAACCGGGGGGCCCGCTCGGCGACGAACTCGATGAGCTCGGCCGGATCCAACGACGCACCGGGCCGTGGTACGACGACGACCTTGATCTCGTCCCCGCCGATGTCATCGGGAACCGCGATCGCCGCGCTCTCCATCACCGCAGGGTGGGCGTTCACCTCACGCTCGACCTCGAACGACGAGATGTTCTCGCCTCGACGGCGGATGGCATCCTTCTGACGATCGACGAAGTAGAAGTTGCCATCCGCGTCACGGGTGAAGCCATCTCCGGTGTGCAGCCACCCGTTGCGCCAGGCCTTCGCCGTCGCCTCGGGCATCGCCCAGTACCCCACCATGAGGACCCACGGCTTCTCGGCTCGCACGATCAGCTCGCCCAGCTCACCCGGAGGCACCTCGAGGTCGTGCTCGTCCACGACCCTCGCCTCGTAGCCGGGGCGGACGCGGCCGCAGCTCCGCTCGTTCACCAGGTCCCACGAGCTCTGGATGGGCGAGCTGACCTCGGTCATGTTGAACACCGTGCGGACCCGGACCCCGAACCGCTCCTTGAACTCCTCGACGTTGGGCAGCATCGGCGCCATCAGCACGTCTCGGAGCGGGTTGTCGGCGTCGTCAGGGCGGGCCTCCGCTCGGTCGATGAACTCAGCGGTCGCGCTCATGAGCAGCGCCGAGGTGCAGCCGTGCGCCTTGATGTCGGGCCAGAACGCTTCGGTGTTCCACCGCTCCCGCAGGACCACCCGGCCGCCGGCCAGGGCCATGGCGTACAGCGGAGACTTCCCGCTCACGTGGAACAGCGGGTACGGCACGTAGTGGGCGTCATCCGGCGTCAGCGGGACGAGGTCCGGAGTCCACGAGGTGGCGTGGAGCTGCGCCCACGGCACGAGGACGCCCTTGGAGGGGCCGGTCGTGCCCGAGGTGTACAGGATGGTGGAGATGTCCCAGGGAGCGGGCCGCTGGTCGTCGACGTTGGACGGCGCCGCACCGTCCAGCAGCTCGTCGACCGTGGTCACCGTGATCCGGCCGGGCAGGGGGGATGAGGCCCGGCCCGCCACGACGACGTGTTCGATCTGGCCCAGGTCATCGCCGAGCTGGGTGAACCGGTCCAGGTAGCGCTCGGCCACGACGAGCACGCGGGCCTGCGAGTTGGTGACGATGTGGCGGAGCATGTTGCCGCGGTAGTCGGTGTTGATCGGCACCTCGAGCGCCCGCAGCCAGGCGCAGCCCAGCCACACCTCGACGGGCAGGAACGACGTGGGCAGCATCGACAGCACCGTCGACCCGGACGAGACACCGAGGCCGGCGAGCACCGTCGCCCAGCGCAACGACTCCTGGTGCACCTCGCCATAGGTCCGGCTCCCGCCGGCGACGTCGACCAGGTACGGACGGTCCGGCTCGGCGGCCGCTCGGGCCGCGATCACGTTGGGAAGGACATCAGCGTGGTCAAGGGACATCAATGCTCTCCCTGGTCGGGGGTTGCTCGGGACGGCTCCGGACCGAGCGGAGCGGGATCGAAGAGGGACTCGGCGCCGACCGGCACCACCCGGCGGCTCGGCTGTTCCTCGCCGCCGGCGTAGAGGACGCAGCGGACGCCGTGGTCCTCACGGGTGCGGTAGAGCGGCGGCCTCTCCCGGCACTCGTCGCGAGCGAGGGGGCAGCGATGCATGTAGGGGCAGGCTCCTTCGGGAGCCCGGGCCGTGCTGTCGACGTCCAGCGTGTGGAGCGGGTTCTCCACCGCCGCCACCAGCGACTGGGTGTAGGGGTGCTGCGGCTCGGCGATGACGGTCTCGGTGTCGCCCTCCTCGACCACGATCCCCTCGTACATGACGTACAGGTAGTCGGTCAGGTGGAAGATCGCGGTCAGGTCGTGCGAGACCACGACGTAGGTCAGGTGCTCCTCCTGGGCCTTGCGCTTCAACAGGTTGATCACGTGCCCACGGACCGAGATGTCGAGCGAGGTGACCGGCTCGTCGAGGAGCACCACCCGGGGGGTCGATGACAGGGCCCGGGCGATCGCCACCCGCTGGCGCTCCCCGCCGCTCAACTGGTGCGGGAACTTCGAGAGGTGGTTGCTGGAGAGGTCGACGCTCTCCAGCAGGCGGGCCGCCAGCGCCTTGCGTTGCCGCTTGCCCAGCCCCTCGGCCACCCAGGCCGGCTCGGTGGCGAGGCGCCAGATGTGATGACGGGGGTTGAACGAGCTGCCCGGATCCTGGAACACCGCCTGGACCGCCGCCCGGTACGCCTTCTCCGAACTCCCCGACAGCGACGACAGGTCTCGACCGTCGAACTGCAGCGCACCACGGTTGGGTTGCTCGAGGTTCAGCATCAAGCGGAGCAACGTCGACTTCCCACTACCGGACTCACCGGCGATGCCGACCGAGCGGCCGACCTCGACGGACACGTCCACGCCGGCGAGGGCCCGTACCGAGTCTCGGCGACCGTAGAACTTGTGGACATCGGTGGCCCGCAGCACCTCAGGCATGCTGGTGCTCCTCGACCGGGACCGGGTTCCAGCACCACACGTCGTGGGTGCCGTCACCGGACGCTTGGGGGAACACCGTGCTGCATTCGGGCAGCGCCCGAGGGCACCGGGCGGCGAACGGGCAACCGATCTGGGCGGCACCCGCGGTCTCCCCGGGGATCGTGGGCAGGTCATGGCCCCGGCTCTCGGGATCCAGGGTCGGGAGGGCCTGCAGCAGCGCCTTCGTGTACGGGCTCCTCGGCTGGGCCATCACCGCGTCGGTCGGGCCGACCTCCAGGACCCGACCGCCGTACATGACGACGATCCGGTTGGCCACCGCCCGGACGACCCCGATGTCGTGGCTCACCAGCACGACCGAGCTGCGGAAGGAGTCGGCGTACTGGAGCAACACCCGCAGCAGACGTCCCTGCAGGGACACGTCGAGCGCCGTGGTCGGCTCGTCGGCGATGACCATCTGGGGCTCGGCCGCGAACGCGATGCCCACGCAGATCCGCTGGCGCATGCCCCCGCTGAGCGTGTGGGGATAGGCGGACAGGGTGGCGTCAGGGTCTTTGAACCCCAGCTGTTCCACCGTCCGCTTGGCCCAGCGGCGGGCGGCCGAGCGCTTCTCGATGCCGTGGATGATCCGAGCCTCGATCAGCTGGGCACCGATCTTGCGGACCCCGTTGAGTGAGGCCAGCGGATCCTGGAACACCATGCCGATCTGACGACCCCGAACCTCCCGGAGCTCACGGTCGGACAGCCCGACCAGCTCCCGGCCCCGGAACCGGATGGAGCCGTTCCGAACGGACAGGTTCGTGGCGAGCAGACCCACCACGGCATGGCACACGGTGGACTTGCCGCTGCCCGATTCGCCGACCACCGCGACGACCTCGCCGGGCCGGACCGAGAACGAGACGCCCCGGACGAGGGGGACCGCGTGCCCCTCCCGACCGACACTGGCGACGACGTCCAGGTCGTCGATCACGAGGATCGGCTCTCCCTCCGAGCCGGCCTCTTGCTCTCGGTCCGTGTCGGCGCGGACGGCAGCGGCCATGGCGTCGAGCCTCCTCACTGGATCCGCTCGTTCATCGGGCGTTCGGCCAGGTGGGGATCCATCCGGTCCCGGATGTTGTCGCCGAGGATGTTCAACGCCAGCACGGTGATGGTGATGGCGACGCCCGGTGAAACGACCATCCACCACGACTGCAGGTACTGCGTGCCGCCGGCCAGCATGTTGCCCCAGTCAGGGGTGGGGGCCTGTACACCGACCCCGAGGAACGACAGGGCGGCGGAGAAGATGATGGCGATCGACAGGTTGAGCGTCGCCAGCACCACGACGATGTTCAGGACGTTCGGGATGACGTGGAACACCAGGAGGCGACCCTTCTTCACCCCCGCGACCCGAGCGAGGCGGACGTACTCGGAGGTGCCCACCCGCATGGCCTCGGCCCGGACCACCCGGGCGTACTGGGGCCAGGTGACGAGCGAGATGGCCACGATCGCCGTGGTCACACCCGGCCGGAGCGAGACGGCCAGGATGATGGCGAGCACGATCGGCGGGACCGAGAGCTGGATGTCAGCCAGCCGCATGAGGATGTTGTCGGTCCAGCCCCGAGCGAAGCCCGACACCAGACCCACGGTCGACCCGACGATCGTCGCCAGGGTGACGCTGACCAGCGCGATCAGCGACACCGGGCGGACGCCATGGATCAGCCGGGAGAACGTGTCACGGCCGAGCTCGTCGGTACCCAGGAGGTGGAAGCCCCGGTCGGAGGTGCTGCCCGGCGGCCGCAGGGCACCGGCGAGCGACTGGGCATACGGATCGTGGGGGGCGACGAGCGGCGCGAGCAGCGCGGCCAGCGCGATGGCAGCGATGACCGCCAGCGAGATCCGGACCGCCCAGTCACCCGACCAGAACCGGCGACGGGCGCGTGGCGGCTCCTCGACCGCGACCTCGACCACCGCGCTCATCCCGCGCCTCGCAATCGGGGATCGGCCACCCGGTACAGCAGGTCGACCGCCGTGTTGATGACGACGTAACCGACGGCGAAGAGCAGGGCGATCCCCTGGACCAAGGGGAAGTCGCGGGTCTGGACCGCCTGCACCATGAGGTTGCCGATGCCGGGCCAGCTGAAGATGACCTCGGTGATCACCGATCCACCGATCAGGTTGGCCAGGGCGAGACCGGCGACGGTCATCACCGGCAGCAGCGTCCCCGGAGCGACGTGGGCCGCAGCGATGCGGAGCTGTCCCGCCCCCTTCGCCCGGGCCAGCTTGACGTAGTCCTGGCTGAGCGCTTCCAGCGCTGCGGCTCGGGTGATGCGGAAGAGCACCGCGAGCTGGAACGACGCCAGCGTGATCGTTGGGAGGATGTAGGAGTCGAAGCCTCCCATCCCGGACACGGGTAGCACCCTCAGCTCGACGGCGAAGATCAACACGAGGACGGGGGCGAGCCAGAACGAGGGGATCGCCTGGCCGAGCATGGCCCCCGACACCAGGGCCCGGTCGAGGAGCCGAGCCCGGTAGAAGGCGGCGAGCAGGCCGGCCGGCACGCCGACCAGGAACGCCAGCGCAAGGGCCGCCACCGCCAGCCTGGCGGTGGCGCCGATCCGCTCGCCGATCATCTGCGCCACGTCCTGACGCCAGTAGTAGGACTGCCCCAGATCGCCCTGGGCGGCGTCACCCAGGAACGACAGGTACTGCTTCGGCAGTGGATCGTCGAGCCCCAGCAGCTGCCGGGTGGCGTCGATCTGCTCTTCGGTCGCGCCCGGCGGTGACATCAGCACCGCCGGGTCGCCGGTGATCCGGGTGAGCACGAAGATCAGGGTGACGGCGCCCAGCACGCTCAGCACCCCGGTGGCGATCCGGATCAGCAGCTCCCTCATCGTCATGATCGTGCGTCCACCAGATCAGCAGGGCTTGGCCCGAGCCGCATCGACGAAGGCGCTGCCGTACATCGGCTGCCAGCACACGTTCTCGGCCATGGCGTAGGCCTGCTCCGACGAGTAGAGCGGGATCTCGTACACCTGCTCGAAGTAGCCGTACTTGTAGGCCTCGAGGTAGGCGTCCTGCCGGGCCGTCTCATCCACGGTGGTGGCGATGGCCTCCATGTGGGCGTCGAACTCCGGGTCGCAGACGAAGCTGTAGGGACCGCCACACAGGAGGTGGGTCTGCATCCGGTACTGCGGATCCCGGGTCGTGTAGTCCCCATGTAGGCCGAGCGCGGCGCCCTCGAGCGGTGGCGGGGAGATGTTGATCGCCTCGATCCACTGGCTGTACTCGAGCACCTGCACGTTGGCCTGGATGCCGATCTCCGACCAGTAGCCGGCGACGGCCTGCATGGTCTGCTCCGACGCCGGGAGCCGACCGTTCACCGGCGTGACGATGTTGATCTCGAACCCGTCGGCGTAGCCAGCTTCGGCCAGCAGCTCCCTGGCCCGCGCCTGGTCGTAGGGTCGGACCTCATAGTCCGCTCGGTCGAAGCCGGCGCTGATCGGGGCCACCCCGGAGTACAGGACGCCCAGGCCGTTCAGGACCTGATCGATGATGGCCTCCTTGTCGATGGCGTAGTCCATCGCCTCACGGACCCGGACGTCGGCCCATGGCTGATCACCATCGATGATCCCGAACTTCACCCAGACGTTCTCGGCCGTGTAGCCGCTCTCCACCTTCAGGCCCGCTTCGCCCCGGAGCTGGTCCAGGTTCTGCGGCGGGACCTGGGAGATCAGGCTGACCGCACCACTACGGATGGCGGCGACCCGGGCGTTGGCATCGGAGGCGATGCGGAACTCGTACCGCTCGTAGCCCGCCGGCTCACCCCAGTACTCGTCGAAGCGCTCCAGCGTGAACGACTCCCGGATCCGCCGCTCGACGAACTTCAGGGGGCCGGTGCCCACCGGGTTCTCGGCGAAGTGCTCGCGACCGTTCTCCTCGATGAAGTTCTTCGGCACGATGTAGGCGAAGCCGCCACCGGGGATGAACTGGCCGTCGAACTCGGTGAGGTGCACGATCACCGTGTCGTCGTCGACGATCTCGACGTGGTCCAGCTTGTCCAGCAGGAAGGCGAACACGTTGCCCAGTTCGGGGTCGACGAAGCGCTCGAAGCTGTACTTGACGTCTTCGGCCGTGACCGGGTCGCCGTTGTGGAACGTGGCGCCCTGGCGCAGCTCGAACGTGAACGCCTTGCCGTCCTCGGACATCGAGTAGCTGGTGGCGAGGCCGGGGATGAGCTCGCCCTCGACGTCCCGCTCCATGAGCCGCTCGAACACGTTCACCGCGAAGTATTGGTCCGTGCCGGCGCGGATGGCGTGGGGATCGAGGTTCTCCGGCTCACTGCCGATCGCCAGCGTCAGCTGGCTCTCGTCCGCTTGACCGCCAGGAGACCCGGGCTCGGCCCCGCCTCCAGCCGGCTCTCCACCGTTGTCACCGCATGCCGCTACGAGCAGGACGAGTGCCATTCCGATCGCCAACAGGCGCGCCGATGCGCGGCGGCCAACGATTGCCACTGCCATAGCTTTCCCCCCAAACGTCGTGTCTCACGACCCTCCGGCGGCGGGGCCACCAGCGTCATCGCGGTGGTCACGCCGTTCCCCCCGGTCGAGCCATCCTTTGCTATCGCGAAAGTGACGTCAGTGTCAAGGTCCGGATCGTCCGGACATTCCACTATGGCCATCGACGCAGGCCTTCCGATGAGCAAGCTCCGACACGACAGCGCGCCGCTGGCTACGGTCATCGAGGTGCTCGTCAACTCAGCACCACGGACGTCGCGTGGGTCCCTGCCTGGGCGACGCGCCACCGGCTCACGCTGAACAAGCAGTGGAGGTCCACCATGCCAGCGTCAACAGCGTTCCTGGCGGATGTCGTCGTCCTCGACCTCGGAGATGAAGCGACCGCATTGGCGGCTGAACACCTCGCTGAGCTCGGGGCGACCGTCGTCCGGGTCGAGGACCAGCGGACTGACGTGTTGCGGGCCCGAGGGCAGCTGTGGAACGCGGTCCACAACGCCGGCAAGCGCAGCGTCGCGATCGACACCACGAGCGATGACGGCTGGCGAGCTGTCGAGGCCATGCTCCCCGGCGTCGATCTGGTGATCGGACCGATCGAGCCCAACGCGGCGACCCAGCGGTTCCTCGATCGCGTGCGTGACCAGGTCGGTCGCCTCGGCCTGGTCGAGGTCGTGGTCGGCCGGGACGACCCACCCGGGGTGCCGGCGACCGACCTCACGGTGTCGGCGGCAGGCGGTTTCACGGTCCTCAACGGCCACCCCGATGATCCACCGAACCATGCCGTGGGCGACCTCGGCTGGAAGCAGACCGCACTGGCGACCGCGCAAGCGGCGCTGGCCCTGTTGACGGCGCGCCGGCGCACCGGTCGGGCCGGTCACATCGTCGTGTCGGCCCAGGAGGTGGTCGCGTTCACGACGCTGCAGACCTCGAACGCCAACATCTGGCACTGGCACGGTCTCGTACCGAGTCGTGCCGCGTCCCTCACCGCCGGTACCACGGTTCGCAGCGCCGACGACCTCTGGACCTCGTTCACCATCCACCCGCCGAACTTCCCTCGCTTCATCGAGTGGGTGCGGGCCGAGTTGGATCCCGCTGCCTTCTCCGAACCGGAGTGGGAGGATCCCCAGCGCTTCGCCACGCATCGGGAGGACGTCCTCGGCGCCGTGGCGAAGCTCGCGGCGGTCACCGACCGAGCCGACCTCATCCGCGAGGGCCAGGAGCGCGGGCTGCTCGTGCTGCCGGTCAACGAGGTGACCGACGTCGTCGCCGACCCCCACCTGACCGCGAGGGACTTCTTCGTCGATGTCGATCAACCCGACGGGTCCACCCTGCGGCTCGCCGGCTCGCCCTTCCGTTCATCGCTCGGGCGCAGCGCCCGCGGTCCGGCGCCAACGCTGGGCGCGGACCAGGCCTTGCTGCGGACACTGGCGGCCCGGACACCGACGGCCGGGCCAGACCGGCCGCAAGGAGATCCGCGCCAGCCGCTCGCCGGCGTGCGCATCGTCGACTTCTGTTGGGCGCTCGCCGGCCCGCTCAGCACCAGGCTGCTCTCCGACCTCGGGGCCGACGTGCTCAAGATCGAGTCGGAGAACCGGCTCGATCCGATCCGCCAGGTCGGGCCCCAGCCGGGGGAGATCGGCTCGCTCGACACCAACGGCGTGTACCAGGACGCCAACGCCGGCAAGCGGGCTGTCACCATCAACGTGGACACCCCCGAGGGACGAGAGCTCGTCCGTGAGCTGATCGCCACGGCGGACGTCGTCACGGCCAACTACACCCCGGACCGGCTCGATCGTTGGGGCTTCGACCGGAAGGCGCTGGAGCAGATCCGTCCCGGTCTGATCATCGCCAACCTCGCGGTCATGGGCCTCGAGGGCCCGAACCGTGGCTGGCGGTCCTACGGCAGCGGCATCGTGGCCATGTGCGGCCTGGCGGCGCACACCGGCTTCGAAGGCAGGCCGCCCGAGTGCCTCGGCACCCTCCACACCGACTTCACCGTCCCGTACTTCGCCGCCATGCAGATCCTCGCCGCGCTGCACCATCGCGATCGCACCGGAGAAGGGACCTACCTGGAGCTGGCCCAGTACGAGACGGCCGTCCGCCTGCTGGACCTCGAGATCGCCGAGGTGCTCCAAGGCGGGCCGGGTCCGGGCCGCATCGCCAACCGCTCACCCTGGTGCGATCCGCACGGGATCTATCCGGCCGCCGGGGTGGATCGGTGGGTGGCCATCGCCTGCAGGGACGATGGTGAACGGGCGGCGCTCGGCGAGCTGATCGGCGCCGACCCACGCGACGAGGCAGCACTGGTCTCCTGGACGAGCGCTCGGACGCGTGAGGACATCGCCTCCGTGCTCCGTAGCGCCGGTGTGCCGTGCGCCGTGGTGGAAGACCTCGCCGACCACCAGTCCCGGGCACCCATGCGCGATCTGTGGGAGACCGTCGACCTGCCCAGCGGGATCCGGGCCCGCACGATCCACGAGCCGATCACCTGGGACGGCCAGCGCCTCCCCCTCCGTCGGGCCCCGGTGTGGATGGAGCACACCTACGAGATCGTCGTGGAAGAGCTCGGCCTCGACCCGGAGCGGTTCGCTGAGCTGTTGGAGGCGAGGGTGCTCTGGTGAGCCGCCCGGTGCGGGTCACATCGCTTCGCCCGGCAGGTCGCGAGCCTGCTCGATCCAGGACCGGAGCTGCGCCTCGTCGAGCTCGTCGTCCTCGTGGATGTCGAGGTAGCGCACCTCGGGGTGCTTGGAGGA
>CAYMOD010000056.1:0-2156 GCA_964391945.1 uncultured Rhodobacterales bacterium
CGAACGCGGTCGAATCGTTCCGCGTCGCCTTCGACCGCGCCTACCGGGTGATCGACCCGCGCGGCTTCATCCATGCGCGGCTGATCGCGATCGGCTACGTCTTTCTCGGGGCGATCGTCTCGGCGCTGCTCGGCGCCTCGATCCTTCTCATGCCGCTCGCCATCCAGGTCCTGCGCAGCCATGGCTTTCCGGTGCCAGGCTTTGCCTCCTATCTCGCCAACGGTCTCGGGGCGGCGGTCTTCGTCTGCTTCGTCTATCTCCTGCACCGGACGCTGCCCGGCAAGGGGATGAAGGGCATGACGCTCTGGCCCGGCGTGGTCGTCTCCACCGTAGTGTGGCACGTCGCCGCCGTCGCCTTCTCGATCTACCTGATCTACACGCCGACCTACTCACTGACCTATGGCACACTTGCCGGGGTGATCATCACTCTGATGTTCTTTTACATGACCGGCGCGGTGATTATATTCGGCGCCGAGCTTAACGCAGCGTTGAACCGCGAGCTCCGGCGCCTCGGCCGGGCCCGGTGAGGAAGGGGACTGAGCCGGATGGCAATGGGCGGCTTGCGCAAGAAGCGGCGGATACAGCTGGTGGTGCTCGGTGCGGTGATGCTTGCAGCAGCAACCGGGATCACCGGCTATGCGATGCGCGACGGTATCGAGTACTTCCGCTCTCCCTCGCAGATCGCCGCCGATCCGCCGCGCGAGGGCGAACGCTTCCGCATCGGCGGACTTGTGGAGGAAGGCACCGTCATCCGCGACGACGGCGAGCGCGTGCGCTTCACCGTCACCGATGGCGGCGCCGACACTGCGGTCGTCTTCGCCGGCATCCTGCCCGACCTCTTCCGCGAAGGGCAGGGCGTGGTGGCGACCGGCAGTCTCGCGGACGGCGTCTTCGTCGCGACCGAGGTCCTCGCCCGCCACGACGAGAGCTACATGCCGAAGGAGGTCGCCGACGCGCTGAAGGAGCAGGGCGTCTTCCGGCACGGCACCGGCATCACGCCGCAGCCGGAGAGCTGAACCCCCGGCCGCATCGGCGTACGCTGCCGCGACTGAGAGAATTTTAGCGAGTTCGTGCCAGAATTCGAGGGTTGCACAACAACCCATTGGAGCTGGCAATGCACTCGATAGAGAGCATCGCGGCGGAGATCGTGCGCCGCGAAGGCGGATACGTCAACGATCCCGCCGATCCGGGCGGCGCGACCAATCACGGCGTCACCATCCATACAATGCGCCGGCTTGGCCTCGATCTCACCGGCGACAGAACGGTGGACGCGCGCGATGTGCGCGCGCTCGATCCCTCGCAGGCTGCCGAGATCTTCATTCGCCACTACTATGCCGCGCCGAAGATCAACCTCCTGCCCGAACCGCTGCAGCCGAGCGTCTTCGACATGCAGGTAAACGCCGGCGTCAACGCGGTCCGGCTTCTCCAGCGGCTTCTTGGCCGTTTCGATATCGCACTCAAGGACGATGGCATCATCGGTCCGCGGACCGCGAAGGCGGCGCGGGAGGCGATGGCCCTCGCGCCCAACCACCTCGTCTCCGCCTACGGCATCGAGCGGCGCAACTACTATTACAGGCTCGGCGACCGTAAGGCGCAGCTCAGGAAGTTCGCCCGCCGCAGGGACGGCGGCAAGGGCGGCTGGATCATCCGCGCAGAGGAATTCATCGACCCGCGCTTCCACTTCACCCGTGCCGAGCACGACGAACGCGTCAAGGGATGGGCATGATCGGACGGCTTTTCGGCCTTGGCACCACCGACCGCGGGGTCGGCCAAGCTGTCGGCGAGGCCAGGGTCTTCCTCGGCAACTGCGCCGCGCGCGACGCCACCGAGCATGAGCGTTTCAACCGGGTGCTCGCCCAGTTCAGCAAGGAGTTTGTCCGCTCGGCCGGTGGCCGGTTCGACGGGTTCGTGAACGGGCTGAATCGCCTGCCCCGGCCGATGATGGCGCACGGCACGCTCATTCTCTTTGCCTATGCAATGGCCGATCCGCAAAGCTTCGCCATGCGGATGCAGGGGCTCGGCTACGTGCCCGAACCACTCTGGTGGCTGCTCGGGGCGGTGGTTTCCTTCTACTTCGGCGCGCGGGCACTCCACCATTACCGCGGCCGCAGATTCAACCTGCCTCTGCCGCCCGCCGCGCCATGCGATGAAGCCCC
>CAYMOD010000056.1:2256-10047 GCA_964391945.1 uncultured Rhodobacterales bacterium
GCACCAACGCCCGCGGTCACTGATCCGGACTACAACGCTGCCTTCGAGGAGTGGCGGCGCAGCGTCTGAGCCCGTCCACCCGGGCCGCCGCCACGCGGCGGCCCTTCGGCCCGATGCCATTAGCGGCGCGGCCCTTCGATCCGACACCCTCGTGATCCGGTCTTGTGCTATCCTGTGCCGGGCTCGAGCCGCCGCACCTGTTTCAACCGCAACTCGACCTGATCCTGGGCCGCCTTCCGCGCCACGTAATCGTGACCGTGGCGATGGATGACCTCGTCGAGCTCGTGCGAGAGTGCCGTCATCAGATCGCCCATCCGGATATTGTCGACTTTGTGTCCCTCGAGCCGCGCCCGGGCCGCCGCAATCTCGGCGCTGAGGCGGGCGTGCTGTTCATGGACAGTTTCGGTGTCAGTCATGTCGAAGTCCTCCACCTCGCGGCGGAGCGCCGCCCGGACGGCAACTACCCCGCCAATCATACAAATCTGAGTGCGCTGGCCGCCTTCCGCAAGTCCGCCATCCCTGCCGCACGCCTCACGGCAACGCAAATTGAACTCCAGCCCGGTTTCGGCGCATAGTCCTCCCGACCAGGCAGGAGACATTCCATGATCGTCGAGCTCGGGCACCTCGCCCTCCTCCTCGCGTTCGTCGTCGCGATCGTTCAAACCATCGTGCCGATGATCGGCGCCGCAAAGGGCTGGACCGACTGGATGCGGCTTGCGGTTCCCGCCGCGCAGATCCAGTTCGTGCTGACGCTCGCGAGCTTCCTCGCCCTCACCTACGCCTTCATCGTCTCCGATTTCTCGGTGCGGCTCGTCGCCCTCAACTCCCACAGCGCGAAACCCATGCTCTACAAGGTGAGCGGCGTCTGGGGGAACCACGAGGGCTCGATGCTCCTGTGGATCCTGATCCTCACCCTCTTCGGCGCCATGGTCGCGACCGGCGGCCGGATGCTGCCGCCCTCGCTCAAGGCGCGCGTGCTCGCGGTTCAGGCCGCGATCGCCACCACCTTCTTCGCCTTCACGATCTTCACCTCCAACCCGTTCTGGCGCCTCGCGAACCCGCCCGGGGATGGCAACGACCTCAACCCGCTCCTCCAGGACCCCGGCCTCGCCTTCCACCCGCCCTTCCTCTATCTCGGCTATGTCGGCCTCTCGATGGCGTTCTCCTTCGCCGTCGCCGCCCTCATCGAGGGCCGCGTGGACGCCGCCTGGGCGCGGTGGGTGCGGCCGTGGACGCTGCTCGCCTGGGTCTGCCTCACCATCGGCATCGCGCTCGGCTCGTTCTGGGCCTATTACACGCTCGGCTGGGGCGGGTGGTGGTTCTGGGACCCGGTCGAGAACGTCTCCTTCATGCCTTGGCTCCTTGCCGCGGCGCTCCTGCACTCCGCCATCGTCGTCGAGAAACGCGACACGCTGAAATCCTGGACGGTGCTCCTCGCCATCCTCGCCTTCTCGTTCTCGCTGATCGGCGCCTTCGTCGTGCGATCGGGCGTCATCACCTCGGTCCATGCCTTCGCCTCGGATCCGGAGCGCGGTGTCTTCCTGCTCTGGATCATCGCCTTCTTCATCGGCGGCGCACTTACCCTCTACACCTGGCGGGCGCCGATGCTGAAATCCGGCTCGGTCTTTGCCACCGTCAGCCGCGAGAGCGGGCTCGTGCTCAACAACGTGCTGCTCGTCGTCGCCACCCTCGTCGTCTTCGTCGGCACGATGTGGCCGATTCTGATCGAGGTGATCGACGGGCGGATGATCTCGGTCGGGCCGCCCTTCTTCGATCTTGCCTTCACGCCGTTCATGGTGGTGCTCGCGACGATCTTGCCGGTCTTCGCGATGCTGCCCTGGAAACGCGGGAGCCTTACCACCGCGATGCAGCCGCTCTGGGGGATGGCCGCGCTCTCGGTCGCGCTCGGCTCGCTGGTCTGGGCGCTCCAGACAGGCGGCACCATCCTTGCACCGGTGGGCATCACCCTCGCCACCTGGGTCGTGCTTGGCGCGCTCGCCGATCTTGCGCACCGGGTGAAACTCCTGCGCGCGCCGCTTGCGGAGAGCTGGCGGCGGACACGGAATCTTCCCCGCGCCGACTGGGGCAAGGTGCTCGGCCATGCCGGGTTCGGCCTTACCATCTTCGGGGTCGCCGCTCTCACCGCCTGGGAGCGGGAAGACATCCGTGTTGTCGAACCGGGCGGCAGCTACAATTTCGGCGGATTCGAGTTCCGCCTCGACCGGGTCGAGGACCTGCCTGGCCCGAACTATGCCGCTGAAGTTGCGACCATCACCGCGCTGCGTGACGGCGAGGCCGTCGCGATTCTCCAGCCCGAGAAGCGGTTCTACCCGGTCCAGCAGTTCCCGACGACGGTCGCCGCCATCGACCGCTCGCTCGCGCGCGACCTCTACGTCACCCTCGGCGACCGCCAAGCGGGCGGCGGCTGGGCGATCCGCACCTATATCAAGCCGTTCGCCAACTGGATCTGGCTCGGCGCGCTGGTGATGGCGGCGGGCGGGCTCGTCTCGCTCACCGACCGCCGCTTCCGCGTCGGCGCGCCTGCCCGGCGCGGCTCCCGCGCCGCCGCCATGCCCGCGGAGTGAGCCAATGCGTCTCGTCGCCCTTCTCCTCACCCTCCTGCTCGCGGCGCCGGCCTTCGCCTTCATCGCCCCCGACGAGATCCTGCCCGATCCCGCACAGGAGGCGCGTGCCCGCGCCATCACTGCGGAACTGCGCTGCGTCGTCTGCCAGGGCCAGGCTCTCGACGAATCGGAGGCGCCGATCGCCCGCGACCTGCGCATGATCGTGCGCGAGCAGATCGTCGCCGGCCGCAGTGACGGCGAGGTCTTCGCGTTCCTGACCGACCGCTACGGCGAATACGTGCTCTACCGGCCGCCCTTCACTCTCGCGAACGCCGCCCTCTGGCTCGCCGGTCCCGTCCTGCTCCTCGTCGGCGGCACCATCGCCTTCGGCTTCGTGCGCCGCCGCGCGGCGGCACCCGCCCCCGACCGCCCCGCCCTTGACGAGGAGGAGCGCGGACGCCTCTCCCGCATCATGGAGGACTGAAGGGGAAGCGGGCGGTGATGCTCGCCTCGTGCCGGCCGCGGGACTGATCACCCGCCCCTTTCGCCGTCTCCATGGCCCCGCTATCGTCGTGGCAGGCCCGCCGGGGAGCGCCGATGACCTGCGAGACGAGAACCGAGACCGCCGAGACCGCCTGCCGGGACTGGCCCGCCCGCGGGCACCGCTGAGCGATGTCGGGATCCCTCCTCTCCCGCATCGCCTGCGCGCCCCTTGTCCACGACGCCGACCGCGCGGGCGATATCCGTGCGCGCTTCGCCGGCCTTGCCCCGGAGGCGCGCGACCTCCTCGCCGCCACCGGCTCCGCCTCGTCCTATCTCGCGACGCTGATGGAGCGGGAGGCCGACTGGCTGCGCGAGGCGTTCACCGAGGCCCCGGAGGCGGCGATGGCGGCGATCCTGCGCGAGGCAGCGGCGGAGAGCCCCGCCGCCCTTGCCGATTCCCTCCGCATCGCCAAGCGCCGCGCCGCCCTCCTGATCGCGCTCGCCGATCTCGGCGGCGTCTGGGACCTCGCCGCCGTCACCGGGGCACTCACCGACCTTGCGGACCGCGCCGTTGCCCTCGGGCTCACCGCGCTCGTGCGCGCCGAGATCGACCGCGGCAAGCTTCCGGGCTGCACCGAGGACGACGCCGCGGAGGCCGCCGGCATGTTCGTCCTCGCCATGGGCAAGATGGGCGCGCGCGAACTCAACTATTCTTCCGACATCGACCTCATCGCCCTCTTCGACGAGAGCCGTCACGATCCTACCGACTATGGCGCGCTCCGCCGCGGTTTCATCCGCATCACCCAGCGCCTCGTGAAGCTCCTCCAGGAGCAGACCGCCGAAGGCTACGTCTTCCGCACCGACCTGCGGCTCCGCCCCGATCCTTCGGTGACGCCGGTCTGCATCGCCACCGAACCCGCGGAACGCTACTACGAGAGCCTCGGCCGCACCTGGGAGCGCGCGGCCTTCATCAAGGCACGCCCCTGTGCCGGCGCGATCGAGGCGGGTGCAGCCTTCCTCGATGGCCTCGCCCCCTTCGTCTGGCGCCGCCATCTCGACTACGCGGCAATCCAGGACGCTCAGGACATGCGGCTGAGGATCCGCAAGCACAAGGGGCTGACCGGGCCGCTCACGATCCCCGGCCACGACCTCAAGCTCGGCCAGGGCGGCATCCGCGAGATCGAGCTCTTCACCCAGACCCGCCAGCTCATCGTCGGCGGGCGTGATCCCGGCCTCCGCCAGAGCGCGACGCTTCCCGCGCTCCGCGCCCTCGCCGGCAAGGGCTGGGTTCCCCGGGACGCAGCCGCCGAACTCGAGGCTGCCTACATCGCCCACCGCACGCTCGAGCACCGCATCCAGATGCTCGACGACGCCCAGACCCAGCACCTGCCGGCGACGGAGGCCGGACTCGCCCGCCTCGCCGCGCTCGCCGGCACCGATGCCGGATCGCTCGAAGCCGCGTTGCGCGGACGGCTCGGCCGCGTCTCCGCTCTTACCGAACCCTTCTTCGCCCCCGACGCGCCCGCGCCCCGCGCCGCGCCCGAGGTCGAGGAGATCTTCACCGACCCGGAAGCCGCCCGCGCGCGCATGGCTGGCTGGAACCGGCTCCCCGCCTTCCGGACCGAGCGCGCCCGCCGCATCTTCCACCGGATCGAGCCCGAGATCCTCACCCGCCTCGCCGCCGCCGCCGATGCCGACGAGGCGCTGCGCTCGCTCGACATCTTCCTCTCGGGCCTCCCCGCCGGCGTCCAGCTCTTCTCGCTCTTCGACGCGCATCCCGCCCTTCTCGACCTCCTCGTCGCCATCTGCGCCACCGCGCCCGAACTTGCCCGCTACCTCGGCCGCAACGCTGGCGTCCTCGACGCGGTGATCTCCGGCGACTTCTACCGGCCGTTCCCGCCGATGTCGGAACTCAACGCCGATCTCGCCCGCCGTCTCGCCGACGCGGAGGATTACGAGACCGCACTCAATCTCAGCCGCATCTGGATGAAGGAGCGCCATTTCCGCATCGGTACCCATCTCCTGCGCCAGATCGCCGAGCCCGAGGAGGCCGCCACCGCCTATTCGGCCGTCGCGGAGGCGGCGCTGCGCGCCCTCTACCCGGTCGTCGTCCGCGAATTCGCCCGCCGCCACGGGCCGCCGCCGGGTGCCGGCGCCGTGGTCCTCGGCATGGGCAAGCTCGGCAGCCGCGAGATGACGGCGAGTTCCGATCTCGATCTCATCGCCATCTACGACGCGGAAGGCGCCGAAACCTCCGAGGGTCGCAAGCCCCTTTCGGTCCAGACCTACTACGCCCGCCTCACGCAGGCCCTGATCGCGGCGCTGACCGCACCGATGGCCGAAGGCGCGCTCTACAAGGTCGACATGCGGCTCCGGCCCTCGGGCCGGGCGGGACCAGTCGCGGTCGCACTCGGCGGCTTTCGCCGCTACCAGGCCGAGGAGGCCTGGACCTGGGAGCATCTCGCGCTCACCCGCGCCCGCGTCGTCGCCGGCCCGCCCGAACTCGCGCAATCCGTGGCCGCCGCGGTCAGGGAGGTGATCCGCCGCCCGCACGACGAGGCCAGGGTCCTCGCCGATGCCGCCGACATGCGCCGGCGCCTGACAGAGGCGCACGGGGTAGCGGCCGACCACCCGTGGGAGGTGAAGCTCGGGCCCGGGCGGATGATGGACATCGAGCTTCTCGCCCAGTCGGGCGCGCTCCTCTGCAACCTCGGCGATGCGCGCCGGCCGGGACGGATGCTCGACCGGCTCGGCCGGACGGGCTGGCTCGACCGCGACGAGGCCGGGCGGCTCGCCACCGCGCTCGACCGGCTCGCTGCCATCGGCCAGATCATGCGCCTCGCCTCCGACCACACGATGAGCCCGAAGGAAGGCGGCGCCGGGCTCGAGGATCTGGTGTTGACGACGACCGGCATGCCTGACCTCGCGACGCTCGAAACGACGCTCGCCGAGGCCCGCCACGATGCCGCCCGCATCATCACCGCGCGTCTCGGCGGCTGATGCCGCTTCCGTTGGATGAACTCGCAGAGGCATGGGCGGCGACCCGCCGCGGTAGAGCGAAAGCGCCCGCGTCGTGCCGTGCCGCAGGTACGCCCCCGGCGTGACGGGCGGTCGGGTGCTGGCGTTAGGCGGGAGCTCTATCACCGGCCTTCCGAAGAAATCAGGTAAAAGTGTACAGGACGGTTCGGGACGCGCGCCAATATCCCACCTCTGCCGCACTTCCAGAATCCCACAGCAGCGGCCAATATCGCGGCCCGGCCTCACCGCCGCCTCCACGCATCAGGAAGCCCGCCCATGTCCGACAAGGTCCTGCTCATCACCGGTGCCTCGAGCGGCATCGGCGCCGCCACTGCCCGCGCCGCTGCTTCGGCCGGCTGGCGCCTCGTGCTTGCCGCCCGCTCGCGCGACAAGCTCGATGCCCTCGGCGGCGAACTCGAAACCGAGGTGCTGACGATCCCCACTGATGTCAGGGATCACGACAGCCAGATGCGGATGGCCGCGGAAGCCGCCGCCCGATTCGGCCGCATTGACGCCATCTTCGCCAATGCCGGTGTCGGGAGCGAGCCCGGCGGCTTCTCCGGCGCTCCGATCGAGAACTGGCGGCGCATGGTCGATACCAACATCCTCGGTGTCGCCTACACGCTCCGGGCGACGCTGCCGCATCTGCGGGAATCGCGCGGCCACGTCCTCATCACCAGTTCCATCGCCGGACGCCGGGTCATCGCCGGCTCTATGTATGCCGCGACGAAATGGGCGGTGACGGCGATCGGCTACAACCTGCGCGAGGAGTTGCGCGGCACCGGTATCCGCGTGACCCTGATCGAGCCCGGCACGGTCGACACGCCCTTCTTCGATACGCCGAAACCCGAGGCCCTCCGCTCCGAGGACATCGCCCGCGCCGTCATTTACGCTCTCGAACAACCCAGGGGCGTCGATGTCCACGAACTCACGATCCTGCCGACCCCGCCCCTCGCCTGATGATGGCGGAGCAGGCAGAGCCGTCCCGGAATACGCCTCGCTTACCCGCGCGCAAGCGTGCGGATACCACGTTCGAGTCCGTCAAGGGTCATTGGAAACATGCGCCCCCCGAAGAGGTCCGCGATCATGCCGACGGTCGGAGTGTAGTCCCAGAACCGCTCGGCAAGCGGATTGATCCAGATCGAGGCCGACCAGGCATCCTGTACTCGCTCAAGCCAGACCGCGCCGGCCTCGGCGTTCCAGTGCTCGCTGGCGCCGCCTGGATAGATGAGCTCATAGGGGCTCATCGCCGCGTCGCCGACGAAGATCGCGCGATAGTCAGCGCCATAGGTCCGTATGACCTCTGCGGTCGGCACCTGTTCGTCCCGGCGGCGGTTGTCGCGCCAGAGGCCCTCGTAGACGCAGTTGTGGAAATAGAAGTATTCGAGATGCCTGAACTCCGTCCGTGCCGCCGAGAAGAGTTCCTCGACCACGCGCACATGCGGGTCCATCGACCCGCCCACATCGAGGAACAGGAGCACCTTGACGACGTTCTGCCGCTCAGGCCGCGTCACCACGTCGAGCCAGCCCTGCCTGGCCGTTGCACCAATGGTGGCGGGCAGATCGAGTTCCTCCGCCATGCCCTCATGTGCCCAGCGCCGCAGCCTCCGGAGGGCCACCTTGATGTTGCGGGTGCCGATCTCGACTGAATCGTCGAAGTTCCTGAACTCGCGCCGATCCCAGACCTTGATGGCGCGGTGGTGACGGCTCTCGTCCTGGCCGATGC
>CAYMOD010000057.1:0-9980 GCA_964391945.1 uncultured Rhodobacterales bacterium
GGCAGTCTCGTCGCGCCGGACCGGCTGCGGTTCGATTTCGTGCATTCGAAGGCGATGACGGCCGAGGAGCGGAAAGAGGTGGAGGCCGAGGTCAACGAATTCATCCGCCAGAACACCCCCGTCGAAACCCGGATCATGACCCCCGACGAGGCGCAGAAGCTCGGGGCGCGGGCGCTTTTCGGGGAGAAATACGGTGACGAGGTCCGGGTGGTCGCGATGGGACGCGCGCGGGAATCGGGGCTCGGCGCAGGGGGCGATGTCTATTCGCTGGAA
Organism: uncultured Rhodobacterales bacterium; assembly: GCA_964391945.1. Taxonomy (GTDB): domain Bacteria; phylum Pseudomonadota; class Alphaproteobacteria; order Rhodobacterales; family Rhodobacteraceae; genus Amaricoccus. Next base: position 274 of record CAYMOD010000057.1, read on the forward strand.
CTCTGTGGTGGCACGCATGTAGGCCGCACCGGCGATATCGGCAGTTTCCGGCTGATCTCGGAAGGGGCATCCGCGGGCGGCGTGCGGCGGATCGAGGCGCTGACCGGTCCGGCGGCCGATGCGCATGCGGCAGCAGAGGCGGCGGCGCTTGCCGCGACGGCGGGCCTCCTGCGGGCGCGGATGGAGGAGATCCCGGACCGCGTCCGAATGCTGATGGAGGAGCGGAAGGCGCTCGAAGGCGAGGTGGCGGAACTCCGCCGCCGGCTCGCGGTGGCGGGGGATGGCGGCGGTGCGGGGCCGGGGCCGGAAACGGTCGCAGGCATTCCGTTCCTCGCGCAGTCGCTGAAGGGCGTGTCGGGCAAGGATCTGCGCGCGCTGATCGACGAGCACAAGGCGCGGCTTGGATCGGGAGTGATCCTGCTCGTCGCGGACACCGGCGGAAGGGCGGCGGTGGCAGCGGGGGTGACCGAGGATCTGACCGAGCGGATCTCGGCGATCGACCTCGTGCGAGTGGCGGCAGAGGCGCTCGGCGGCAAGGGGGGTGGGGGTCGTCCCGACATGGCGCAGGCAGGGGGCGCCGATCCCAGCCGCGCGCCGGACGCGATCGCTGTGGCGCGGGCGCTTCTGAAAGAATGAATCGCGAGGGGATGGGAGAACGGCAATGCCAGCCTACTGGATCAGCCACGTGACGGTGAGCGACGAGGAAGCCTACGGGAAATACGCGAAGCTCGCGAGCGAGGCGATCACGAAGCATGGCGGCCGGTTCATTGTCCGCGGCGGCCGGTACATCCAGCTTGAGGGCCGGGACCGTCCGCGCCATGTGGTCGCCGAATTTCCGAGCATCGAGGCGGCAGAAACCTGCTATCGCTCGCCGGAATACCAGACGGCGCTCGCCCATGCGCGGGGCGCTTCCGAGCGGGATCTGGTGATCGTGGAGGGTGTGGCGTCCTGAGCGCCCACGCGTGAAACCCTGACAAGCTGCTGGTTTAATCCGAATAAAATCTGCCGCGCTGTAATCATCCTATACGCCACTGTTGGCGGCGGAGCTTGACCGCGAGCGGTTGTTTCCTGGTGGAGGCCCCGTTCCGGGGCCAAATCTCTGGCACGCTTCCGCTTCTCAGGGCGGAAACGAGCGGCTGAAGCGGATTGAGACGGGCGGATATGTCCTGCTGTCGTGTAATGTGCAGATGTAATACCGCGGCGGCCTTCATTGACGCCGGGCGCCCGCCCAAATAGGAGGGACAAGCGCGGACGGCCGGGCGGCCGCGGGGGGCGACTCCCGAGGAAAGTCCGGACTCCGGGGAGGAATGGCGGCGGGTAACGCCCGCCCGGGGTAACCCGAGGGAAAGCGCCACAGAGAAGAGACCGCCAGGTGATGCGTCATCCGGCAAGGGTGAAACGGTGGAGTAAGAGCCCACCGCGCCGGCGGTGACGCCGGCGGCACGGCAAGCCCCGCCAGGAGCAAGGCCGAATAGGGATCGCGCGGGAGCCTCCGGGTTCCCAGGCTCCTCCCGCCCATGCGATCCGGGTTGGCTGCAGGAGCCCGTCCGTGAGGGCGGGCCCAGAGGAATGGTCGCCGCCGGGCTGCGAGGCCCGGGCACAGAATCCGGCTTACAGGCCGTCCGCGCGCATTTCAAGGCCATGGGAAACCGCCCCACCAAGGCACGATTCGAGAGCCTTCCAAGGGTCTCCCTCCGGCCTTGAGGTGGGCGCCGTGGCCATAGGTAAAAATTTCCTATTGCTGTAACGATTAACCACTTAGCGATGCACAACCGCTACGTGTTCTACATATAGTGTCCTCCCTGTTGCTCCGACGCAACTTATTCGGAGTGGCGAAGGCGCCCCGCGAGATTCCTTAACGAATGAGGATGAAGCTGTGCTAGCCCGGCAGGCCTGCCCACAAAATCCCGTTGTTTCCCATGACCTCCCATGGTACACCATCCGCAGAGAAGGGAAGCGGTCGACTAAGAAGGGCGTCAGACCCGGAAAGTTGAACTCAGGCAGGTTTCATACAGGCCCGCTGAACTTCCAGTGCAGAACGAGACCCGACGCGGACAGGCCGAGCAGTCAACAGGAAAAAGCGTTGTCGGGCGAGCCCACGAGGGACGAAACGGCGGGTCGTGCCGAGGCAGCACGGCCCGCCATTTGCGTTCGGGACAGGAGCAGGTTGGGTTGGCGAGGTCGTTCAGGGGCGAGTCGACCCACCGGGTCGACGGAAAGGGCCGGGTCTCGATCCCTGCCTCCTTCCGCCGCGTCCTTGAGGAAGGCGATCCGGACTGGAAGGAGGGCCTGCCGCCCCAGCTGGTCATCGTCTACGGCTGGGTGAAGAAGAAGAAATGTTTCCTGTGCTACTCGATCGAGGGCATGGAGAAGATCGACCGGAAGATCGCGGCGATGCCGCGGTTCAGCAAGACGCGCGAGGCGTTCCACCGGATCTTCCACACCCAGTCGGTCGTGGCCGCCGTGGATGACACCGGCCGGATCGTCCTCGGCCAGCGGCTGCGGGAGCTGATCGGTGTCACCAGCGAGGTGGTCTTCGCGGGGATGGGCGACAGTTTCGAGATCTGGGAGAACGACGCCTATCAGGCCGACCAGGCCAGGCTGATGGAAGCGATCGACGAGGAGATCGGCGAGGATGGTGATCTTCTCGCGCTGCTCGACACGTTCCCGGAGGCATTGTGATGGAGGCACCGCCGCATGTTCCGGTGCTGATCGGGCCGCTCCTGCGCGCGGTGGCGCCGGTCGCGGGGGGGTGGATCGACGGGACGCTCGGCGCGGGGGGATATGCGCGCGCGCTCCTCGCGGCGGGCGCCGGGCGGGTGATCGGGATCGACCGCGATCCGGCGGCGATCCGCGCCGCGCGCGGCTGGGGCGAGGAACGGCTTACGGTCGTCGAGGGTCGGTTCGGCGATCTCGACCGGCTCGCGGCGTCGGCGGGGGTCGATCGGGCGGCAGGCGTGGTGCTCGATATCGGCGTTTCCTCGATGCAGCTTGACCGGGCCGAGCGCGGATTCTCGTTCCTGAGGGACGGCCCTCTCGACATGCGGATGGAACAGGCGGGGCCGTCGGCGGCGGATCTCGTCAACCGGCTGTCGGAAGGGGCGCTTGCCGACATCCTGCATTTCTACGGCGAGGAGCGGGCGGCGCGGCGGATTGCGCGGGCGATCGTGCGCACCCGCACGGAAGCGCCGGTCGAGACGACACTGAAGCTCGCGGAAATCGTCGCGGGTGCGCTGCCGCGGCCGAAGCCCGGCCAGGTGCATCCCGCGACGCGGAGCTTTCAGGCGCTGCGGATTGCCGTCAACGATGAGTTAGGGGAGCTCGTGCGCGGGCTTCAGGCGGCGGAGCGGATGCTCGGCCTCGGCGGCGCCCTCGCGGTGGTAACATTCCATTCACTCGAGGACCGGATTGTGAAGCGGTTCTTCCAGCTCCGCTCCGGCACGGCGCCGGGGGGCAGCCGGCATCTGCCGGCACGAGAGCAGGAGGCGCCGCGATTCGCGCTCGTCAACCGCAAGGCGGTGGAGGCGGATGCGGCCGAGGTCGCGGCCAATCCCCGCGCGCGCTCGGCGCGGCTCAGGGTGGCGCGGCGAACCGAGGCGCCGGCGGGGCCGGTCGATCCGCGCGCCCTCGGGCTGCCGGCGCCGGCGCTGGAGGGGCTGAGGTGAGGGTGCTCCTCTATCTCTCGGGCCTCGTGCTGCTGGTGGTCGCGGCGACCTGGGCCTACCGCGTGAATTACGCGACGCAGGCGACGCTCGACCGCGTGTCGGTGCTCCGGCACGAGATCGTGCGGCTACACGAAACGGTCTCGGTGCTCGAGGCCGAGTGGGCCTATCTGAACCGGCCGGACCGGCTTCGGGCGCTCGCGGCGATCCACGGGCCGTGGCTCGAACTCGAAGCGATCACGCCCGAGCAGTTTGCCGATCTTGACGAGATTCCCTATCCGCCCGCCGAGGCTGTCCTGCCCGGAGAAGAAATGCCATGATCCGCCGTCCCCTGCGCCCGCTTGCCCGCATCCTGACCGCCCGTGCCAAGGGCGAGAATCCCGACACGATCGAGGCTCGGGAGCGCGCCGCCCGTCTCCGGATGATGCAGCAGGCCGAACGGCAGCGGGCGGAGGCGCGGCTCCTGCTGCTCGGGGCGGTGTTCATCATCGCGTTCACGACGGTTGCAGGGCGAATGGCGGTGCTGTCGGCCTCGGTCCCGACCGAGCCGGTGGCGGCGCTCGCCTCCGAGCCGATCCGGACGAAACGGGCGGAGATCGTCGACCGCACCGGCGCGGTGCTCGCGGCGAACCTCGTCACGGCGTCGCTTTACGCGCATCCCGAAGACATGATCGATCCGAAGGCGGCGGCGGAGGGGCTGGCGCGGATCTTTCCCGATCTCGATGCGGAGGCGCTCCACCGGCGTCTCACCGACGGACGGCAGTTCCTCTGGGTAAAGCGGACGATTTCTCCCGAGCAGCAGCAGAGCGTGCGCGACCTCGGCGAGCCGGGGCTTCTCTTCGGGCCGCGGGAGACCCGGCTCTACCCGAACGGGCCGGTGGCGGCGCATGTTCTCGGCGGCGCCTCGTTCGGGCGCGAGGGGGTGCGCGCCGCCGAGGTGGTGGGCATGGCGGGGATCGAGTTCGTCTTCGACGAGCGGCTGCGCGATCCTGCGCGCGTGGACGAGCCGCTGCGGCTCTCGCTCGATCTCGGCGCGCAGGTGGCGCTCGAGGAGGTGCTCGAGGCGGGCATGGAGCGGATGCACGCCAAGGGCGCCTTCGGTATCCTGATGGAAGCCGATACCGGCCGGATCCGGGCGATGGCGAGCCTTCCGGATTTCGATCCGAACCGGCGCCCGGCGCTGCCGGCGCGCGGCGATCCGGCGGAAAGCGCGCTCTTCAACCGGGCGGCGCAGGGGCGTTACGAACTCGGCTCGACGATGAAGATCTTCCCGGTCGCCCATGCGCTCGAAACCGGGATGGTGACGCCCGACACGCTGATCGATACCGAAGGCCCGATGCGCTGGGGCCGTTACACGATCCGGGACTTCCGCGACTACGGGCCGTGGCTGACGGTCGAGGACGTGATCGTGAAGTCGTCCAACATCGGGACGGCACGGATCGCGATCGAGCAGGGGCGCGAGGTGCAGCGGGCCTTTCTGCGCCGGATCGGGTTCTTCGATCCGGTCCCGGTCGAACTCGTGGAGGCGGGCCGCACCAGGCCGCTCCTGCCGGAGCGCTGGTCGGACCTCACGACGATGACGGTTTCCTACGGGCACGGCATCGCGCTGACCCCGCTCCATCTCGCGACCGCCTATGCGACGATGGTGAACGGCGGCACACGGGTCACGCCGACCCTCGTCGAGGATGGAGCGCCGGTGCGAGGCGAACGTATTGTCTCGGAGCGGGTATCGCGGCAGATACGCGACATGCTGCGCCAGACGGTGATCCGCGGCACCGCGAATTTTGCCGATATCAAGGGCTACGAGGTTGCGGGCAAGACCGGAACGGCGGACAAGCCGCTGCCGACAGGCGGCTACGCGAGGGACAAGGTGATCGCGAGTTTCGTCGGCGCCTTTCCCGTCTCCGATCCCGAATATGTCATCCTGATCGGCCTCGACGAGCCGGAGAACCGCGAGAACGAGCAGGTCTTCCGGACCGCCGGCTGGACGGCGGCGCCGGTGGCGGGCGACGCGATCCGGCGGCTGGCGCCGGTGCTCGGCATGCGACCGCTCGATCCGCCGAAACTGCCCGCGCCACTTCTTTACACGATGGCCGGAAACGACTAGCCCCGGGCGCATCGCGGCAGGAGGCGGCGAGATCAGCATGAGTTCCCCCGATCGCAAGGATACGCTGATGGGTTTCGAGGCGCTGGGACTCCTCGCCGGAGCCCGGCGCGCGGGAGACTGGTCGGGCAGCCTGCCCACGATCACCGGGCTTTCCGTCGACAGCCGGCTGACGCGCGAGGGCCACCTGTTTGCGGCGCTGCCGGGAACGCGGGCGCACGGGGCGGAGTTCGTCGCCTACGCGCTCCGGATGGGAGCGGTGGCGATCCTGACCGATGCACGCGGCGTCGAGATCGCGGAAGCGGCGTTGGGGCCGCTCCGCGTGCCGGTGATTGTCCAGGACGATCCGCGCCGCGGCCTCGCGCTTGCGGCGGCGCGGTTCCACGGGCGCCAGCCCGAAGTGCTGGTGGCGGTGACCGGGACCAACGGCAAGACCTCGGTTGCCTCCTTCACCCGCCAGATCTGGGAGGCGCTGGGCGAACGGGCGGTGAATTTCGGCACCGTCGGCGTCGAGGGGGCGGTCACGCAGCCCCTTACCCATACCACGCCCGAGCCGGTCACGCTCCATGCGCTCCTCACCGATCTCGCGGATCAGGGCGTCACCCATGCGGCGATGGAGGCGTCGAGCCATGGACTTGAGCAGCGGCGTCTCGACGGGGTGTATCTCGCGGCGGCGGCCTTTACCAACCTCACCCGCGATCACCTCGACTACCATCCGGATTTCGAATCCTATTGCCGCGCCAAGCTCGGGCTGTTCGAGCGGGTGCTGCCGCGTGGTGCAGGTGCGGTGATCAACCTGAGCGATCCTCATGCCGAGCGGGTGCGGGCGGCGGCGGCGGCGCGCGGCGCCCGCGTGATCGGGATCGGCGATGGGGCGGAAGCCGCGATCCGGATCGAGGGGCGGCGTTTCGACGCGGAGGGGCAGGAGGTCCTGTTCTCCCATGGCGGCGAGCGACACAAGATCCGCCTCGACCTGATCGGCGGGTTCCAGGCGGAGAATGCGCTGGTGGCGGCCGGACTCGCCATCGTGACCGGCGCGGAACCGGCAGCGGTATTCGCGGCGCTGCCGGGCTTGAGGGCGGTGCGCGGCCGGATGGAGCGGGCGGCAGTGCGGGCAAACGGCGCCGGCGTCTATGTCGATTATGCCCATACGCCGGATGCGCTCCGTACTGCGCTCGCGGCGCTCAGGCCGCATGTGATGGGGCGGCTCATCGTTCTTTTCGGTGCGGGCGGCGACCGCGACCGCGGCAAGCGGCCGCTGATGGGAGAAGCCGCCGCGGCCGGCGCCGACGTCGTCTACGTCACCGATGATAATCCGCGCACCGAGGCCCCCGCCGCCATTCGCGCCGCGGTCCTTGCCGGCTGCCCGGAGGCGAACGAGATCGGCGATCGGGCGGAGGCGATCCTGGCGGCGGTGGACGCGCTGGAGGCGGGCGACGCGCTCCTGATCGCCGGCAAGGGACACGAGACCGGGCAGATCGTCGGCGATGCGGTCTTTCCCTTCGACGATATCGAGCAGGCGAGCGTCGCGGTGGCGGCGCTCGATGGTCTCGGCGCATGAAGCTGCTCTGGTCGCGGGATGAGGCGGTGGCCGCGACGGGCGGATACTCGGAGCGGGACTGGAGCGCCGCCGGGGTCAGCATCGACACGCGCACGCTTCGGCCCGGCGACCTGTTCGTCGCGCTTCGGGATGTGCGGGACGGGCATGATTTCGTCGCCGGGGCGCTGGCGAAGGGGGCGGCGGCGGCGATGGTCTCGCGCATGCCGGAGGGTGTCGCCGAAGATGCGCCGCTGCTCGTCGTGCCGGAGGTGATGGCGGCGCTCGCAGCCCTTGGCCGGGCGGGGCGGGCGCGGTTCGGGGGCCGGGTGATCGCGGTGACCGGCTCGGTCGGGAAGACCGGCACCAAGGAGATGCTGCGCGCGGCCCTGGGTGCGCAGGGGCAGGTCTCTGCGGCGGAGAAGAGTTTCAACAATCACTGGGGCGTGCCGCTGACGCTGGCGCGGCTTGACCCCGGCGCCGATTGGGCGGTGATCGAGATCGGCATGAATGCGCCCGGCGAGATCGAGCCGCTGGCGCGGTTGGCCGCGCCGCATGTGGCGATGGTGACAACGGTCGCGCCGGCACATCTCGCCGCATTCGGCAGTGTCGAGGAGATTGCGGCGGAGAAGGCGGCGATCTTCCGCGGGCTCGCGCCGGGGGGTGTCGCGGTGATGAACGCCGATATCGCGGCGGCGCCGATCCTCCTCCGGGAAGCGGAGAGGATGGGTGCGCAACCGGTGTGTTTCGGAGCGGCGGAAGCCGCGGACTACCGGTTGATCGAGGCGCATCTTGCGGGACGGGCGACGACCGTGAGAGCCATGGCGCGGGGACGGGAGATGATGTTCCGGCTCGCTGCGCCGGGGCGGCATCTCGCGATGAACGCGCTCGGGGTGCTGGCGGCGGTGGAGGCGGCGGGGGCCGACCTCGCGCGGGCGGCGCTGGCGCTGGGTTCCTGGGAGGCGCCGGCCGGGCGCGGGGCGCTTATCGAGGTGCTGTTCGGCCCGGAAGGGCACGACGGGGTGCTGATGCTGATCGACGAGAGCTACAACGCCAATCCGGCAGCGATGGAGGCAGCCTTCGAGGTCTTCGCCGCGACCGCGCCGCCGGGAGTTGAAGGCGCGCGCCAGCCGGGGCGGCGGGTAGCGTTCCTCGGCGACATGCTCGAACTCGGGCCCGGGGAGGCGGTGATGCATGCCGCCCTTGCGGACCTGCCGGGAATGGCTTCCGTCGATATCGTGCATTGCGCGGGGCCGCGGATGCGGGCGCTCCACGAGGCGCTGCCGGCAGCGAGGCGGGGCGAGTGGCACGAGACGGCGGAGGCGCTCGCCGCGCGGGCGGGACGGCTGGTGGAGCCCGGCGATCTCGCGATGGTCAAGGGCTCGAACGGGTCACGGATCGCGAGGGTGGTCGAGGCGCTGGGGCGGCTCGGGCTCCCGCGGGCGCCGGCTGCCACGGGGAACTGAGCGGACATGTTCTATTATCTGGCGGAGCTGTCGCAGAACGTCAGCGTCTTCAACATCTTCCGCTATATCACCTTCCGCGCCGGCGGGGCGTTCTTCACCGCGCTCGTCTTCGGCTTCCTGTTCGGGCCGCCGTTCATCAACCTCCTGCGCCTGCGGCAGGGGCGGGGCCAGCCGATCCGCGAGGACGGGCCGGCGGCCCACCTCCTCACCAAGGCCGGGACGCCGACGATGGGCGGCCTCCTGATCCTGTCGGCGGTCGCGGTGGCGACGCTGCTCTGGGCGCGCTGGGACAACGGCTATGTCTGGATGGTGCTGTTCGTGACGCTCGCCTTCGGCCTGATCGGGTTCGCGGATGATTACGCCAAGGTGACGAAGCAGACCCACGCCGGGCTCTCGGGACGGCTGCGGCTCGCGATCGGATTCGGCGTGGCGCTTGTGGCCGGGGCCTGGGCGATGTGGCTTCATCCGTCGTCGCTCACCGGTCAGCTCGCGTTTCCGGTATTCAAGGCATTCCTGCTCGACCTCGGCTGGATGTTCGTGCCCTTCGCGATGCTGGTGATCGTCGGCTCGGCCAATGCGGTGAACCTGACGGACGGGCTCGACGGGCTCGCGATCATGCCGGTGATGGTCGCGGCGGCGACGCTCGGCATCATTGCCTATGCGGTCGGGCGGGTCGACTTCACCGAATATCTCGATGTGCATTACGTGCCGGGAACCGGGGAGATCGCGATCTTCGTCGCGGCGCTGCTCGGGGGCGGTCTCGGGTTCCTGTGGTACAACGCGCCGCCGGCGGCGGTGTTCATGGGCGATACCGGATCGCTCGCGCTCGGGGGGGCGCTCGGCGCGATCGCGGTGGCGACCAAGCACGAGATCGTGCTCGCGGTCGTCGGCGGCCTCTTCGTGGTCGAGGCGCTCTCGGTCATCATCCAGGTGCTCTA
>CAYMOD010000058.1:0-9818 GCA_964391945.1 uncultured Rhodobacterales bacterium
TGTGAACAGCCGGATGATCTTCATCCCCGCCCGATTCCGCGACTTCGACTATCCCAACCAGATCGGCCCGGGCGTCTGGGACATCCACAGCCCCCGTGTACCGGCCGAAGCGGACATGAAGGCCCTGCTGAAGGCTGCGGCAGGCCGCATCCCGGCCGAGCGATTGTGGGTCAACCCCGATTGCGGCCTGAAGACCCGCGGCTGGCCGGAAGTCGAGCGCTCGCTCGCGCATCTTGTCCAGGCCGCGCGCTCGATGCGGCAGTCGGTCAGAACGGGCTGATTCCCGTTCCTGCAGAGGCGGAAAAACCGGCTGCGACGCCAGGATGCAGGATTGTGTGTCTGCAAGAAGGGAGATTTTCAAGAAAGGAGATTTTCTGCACGTCATGCCAACGGCCGGCTCGACGGCGGGAGCTTTCATCCCCCGTCGAGCCGGCGGTTCCCGTGCCGGCGCCCGGCGCCGTCATCAGGCCGGACGTTGGTGAGGCGGTGAGGCTTGCGGCCCTTCATCGGCCTGCCGGCGCCCCTCCGCGGGCGAGAAAGCCGCGGAGGGAGGTCATGCCGGAGCCGGACGAAGATGCGGCGCTGATATGGTTGCGAGCAAGCGATTTCATTGCAGGGGAAGCAGTATCCTCCGCTTGCTCCTGCTGGTGTCTTGATGAACTCAGCCGTTGTTCCCGGGAATGGTGAATCCCGCGTGCTGCAAGTAGGTGCGCACCGCGTCCTGGATGTGCCGAAAGCGGTCGCCGCCGAGTTTCTTGCCGCCATACCACCGCGTGACGACGACAAGGTGGTTGCGCAGCCCTTCGCGCTCCAGCATCCGCAGGATCACCATCCCGCCGCCGCTCTCGCCATCGTCATGCTTGACCGGTCCGCTGTCCGTGAGCAATCCCCACGAATTATGGGTCGCCCGGGCGAACTTCTTCCGGCGCCGCAGGTCCTTCACGAAGGCCCTGGCTTCCTGCTCGGATCCGCATGGTCCGCCGGCGACGGCGTATTTCGAGCCGCGGTCGCTGATGATATTGTCGAGAACGAGCATGGAGACCGGCTATCGCCGCTACCTCCGGCATTCAAGGTGGCCGGGCGGCGTCGGCGGTGGCCCGGGCGGTCTTGCCGGAGCAAGTTCAGGACCGGCGGGACCGGCCGCAGTGCTCCTCTCCGGGAAAAGGCGGCCAGGCGGGCGGATCCCGCCGGCCACCGGAAGCCGGTGGGCGCCGATGAAATCCTGCACCTGCGGCTGGATCAGGTCGCGCCAGTGCGATCCGTCGAACAGGCCGTCGTGGCCGATGCCCGGCACCACGAGATGCCTCTTGGCGGCCGCGGGCACGCCCGCGAGAAGGTCATGCGCCGCCTCGGTCTGGCCGCAGGCCGTGATCTTGTCCTTCTCCCCCTCGACGGTCATGAGCGCGATGTCATGGATCGCCTCAGGCACGACCGGGCGGTCGCGGTAGCGATAGGCGCCGCACGCCAGCAGATGCTGCTGGAACACCCGATCGATGGTCTGCAGCCAGAAGTCCGCCGGGAGATCCATCACCGCCAGATACTCGTCATAGAACCGCCAGTATTTTTCGAGACTGTCGCCGTCGCCGCGAACGAGGTCATCGAACAGGCGCATGTGGGCAGCGAGATGCCGGTTCATGTTCATCGACATGAAACCGGAGATTTGCAGGAAGCCGGGGCAGACCCGGCGCATGAAGCCGCGGTTCGGCCACGGCACCCGGGCGGTCGCGCTTCTCTCGAGCCAGGCGGGCGGAGGGAGCACCGCAAGATCATGCTGGTGGCTTGAGCCGCGGCGGGCGTCGATGGGAGAGCCCATCAGCACCAGCGCCGCGGGCCGCCGCGGGCTGGCGTCCTGGGCCATCAGCGAGGCGGCGATGAGGACCGGGACGCCGGGCTGGCACACGGCCAGCAGCGTCGGACGCTCGCCCTCCGCCGCGATGATCTCGCAGAACTCGATGAGGTAGTCGGTGTAGTCATCGAGGTCGAACGTGCCTTCGCTCACCGGCACATCCCGTGCGTTGCGCCAGTCGGTGACGTAGACGTCATGAGCGGGCAGCATCGCGGCGACGGTGCCGCGGATCCGCGTGGCGTAGTGTCCCGACATCGGCGCGACGATCAGCACCTTCGGGTCGTTTCGGGACTCCGCGAGCGGCCCCTCGCGCCGGAAGTGCAGGAGATCGCAGAACGGTTTCGAGTGCAGCTTCTCGATCCTGACGGGGATCTTCCCGGCTTCGGGGACGCCGTCGATCACGGTGGACTCGATCTGCCATTCGGGCCTCCCGTGACGGAAGGTGGCATCGATGAACAACTCGAGCGTTGCCGACATCGCCTGGGCGCCGGTGGTGCCCGCAGCGGGATTGAGCGGACTGCGAATGACTTCCTGCATCACGCGCGCCGCCTGGCGCATCGGCGAGATGGCGGCACGGGTGGTCTCGAACGCGTGATAGAGCATGGCCTCTCCTGCATTCCGAATCTGGCTCTCGTTCAAGCGAGCACAGCGAAGCGGGGTGTCCTGTCAGCTTCGTGGTTGATGGGGATCCGGCTTGCCGACGGCATCGCCGCGGCGTCCCCGGGATCGAGGGCATCGGCCGCGCTCCGCCAATCCTTCCCTGAAAGACGGTTGATATCGCAGGCGATGGAATTGCGTGCCATCTCCTCGCTCCTCCAGCTTTCGTGTCGGAACTCCGCCAGCCACGGAGCTTGCCCTCGGCGGTCAAGGCCATCCTGTGGGCCCGGATATCTCCGTGCGGCCTTCGAACGGTTCCAGGCGGCGTGGGCTGTCGTGCATCAGATGCATCGCCAGGATGGACCTGGCTTCATCGAACGGCCGACAGGAACCACACTTCCGACACGAACCTGTACCGGATTTGGCTATCCGGGCCCTGTTCGCCAAGACCGGCACGCCAAGTCTTTGCATATCCCTCTCGCAGAGAGCGACTGTCAGTCTGTCGTGGCGGTTAGCCCACGTCTGTCACGGGCATGGCGGTTCGTCCGGCCGGTTCGTATCCACGATGTTGCAGATCGTCATGCTGACGCCTTTGCGCGATACACTCCTGAGACGGTTTCAGCCGGTGGCATCCGGGAGATCCCGGTCTGGACGGAGGTCGGGATCATCGGCGAAGACCTCGAGCGCTTCGCGTCCCGAGGGATCGCCCGAGCCGCGTTCGCGTGCATGGTTGCCGGGGTTTGCCGCGCCAAGGTCGAGCGGTGGCGGCGGCAGGGGAGGTCTCCCGCTTCGCCCACAGACAGCCGTGACCGGCAGCAACTCGTCGGAGATGTGCCGGGTGCCATCCACATGCGTCTGCCTGATCCACAGGCGGCAGTGGAGCCTTCGCGACTTGCGGCGGCGGCCAGCCACATTCCCGGCGGAGGCGTTTCATGGCAGCGCCACAATCCCCTCGCGCGGCACGGCAAGAACAGCCTTGTTGAGGGTGCCTGATATGTCCGATCCTCGCACGCTGCCGCCGTAGCCGGGAAAGGTCTGACGCGCCTGCGCAGGCTGCGGATGGCACTGCAGACAGGAGGATGTCATCATGAAAAGCGTTCTGATCACTGGCGCCGGCTCCGGTATGGGGATGGCCACGGCGCTTCTGCTGGCCGAAGGCGGGTATCGCGTCTTTGCGGGTGTCCGGGAAAACGATGCCGACCTGATGGCCGGGGCGCGTGCGCGGGGCGTCGGGATCAGCACCATACGGCTGGATGTTCAGGACACGGCTTCCATCCGGAAGGCCGTGGTACAGGTCATGTCCGACGCCGGCAGGATCGACGTTCTGGTCAACAATGCGGGCTTCGGTCTTCTTTCGACCGTCGAGGACGGGACCGATGATGAAATCTTCCGGCAGTTCGACGTGAACGTCCTTGGTCTGATCCGCATGACGCGCGAGGTGCTGCCGCATATGCGCGCGGCCGGGACCGGGGTCATCATCAACATCTCGTCCTTCCTGGGGCGCATGGGGCTGCCGCTGCTGGCCCATTACAACGCCAGCAAATATGCGGTGGAAGGGATCACCGATTCCCTTCGATTTGAGGTCGGCCCCTTCGGTATCCGCGTCCATTCCGTCCTTGCGGGGCTGTTCGGGACCAATTTCGTCAGGAAGGGGCTCATGGCGAATCCCGCAACGACAAGCGAGGCTTCCCCCTATCACGACCTGGTCTCGCATTTCGCCCCCATCGTGGCCAAGGCGATCAACGAAGGCCCGGCACCCGAACCGATCGCCCGTGCGGTCAAGGACATCATCGAAAACGACGACAGCGACATCGCCGTCATGGTGGGGCAGGAGGCGGAACAGTTCGTGCCCCTGCGCAAGAGCCTTTCGGACAAGGAGTTCGAGCAGCGCGTCATCGCGACATTCGGCCTGCCGCAGGCGAGGACGCCAGGACCCGGAACCGCCTGAGGCTTTCGGCGAAAGCCGACCCGCTCGATTTCCCGCACAAGACGACATCGCGACGGGCCCGGGCGGTCTCCGGGGACCAGGAACGTCCGCAGCCGACCGCTGGCCGGCAGACGACCTGGGCGGCGCCTGACCTTCGGCACACCTCCTCGATCCGGGTGCGGTGCCGAATCGCCACTAGCCGTCGAGTTCCGATGTGGTAGCGTCGCGCGGACGAGAGCCGGTTCGCTGGGAAAGAGCATGGGAAGGGAGGAATGGGCATGAACGCCAGGAGCGGGGCTTCGAACGGAGTGAGGCAGACCACGGGACGCGGCCGGCTCTACGAGAGCATCGTCGAGACGGTGGGCGACACGCCATGCGTGCGGATCAACCGCCTCGCCCCGGACGGGGTCCGGATTTACGCCAAGGCAGAGTTCTTCAACCCGGCCGCGTCCGTGAAGGACCGGCTGGCGCTTGGCGTCATCGAGGATGCGGAGCGCCGCGGGGTGCTGAAGCCCGGACAAACCGTCGTGGATGCGACGAGCGGCAACACCGGGATCGGCCTTGCAATGGTGTGCGCGGCGAACGGCTATCCGCTGGTGGTGACAATGGCGGAGAGCTTCTCGGTCGAACGGCGGCAGCTCATGCGGTATCTCGGCGCCAGGGTCGTGCTGACCCCGAGGGCCGAAAAGGGCTTCGGCATGTATCAGAAGGCAAAGGAACTCGCCGATCGCAACGGCTGGTACCTCGCCCGGCAGTTCGAGACGGAGGCGAACGCCGAGATCCACGCAAACACTACCGCGCGGGAGATTCTCGCGGATTTCGAGGGCGAGCAGCTCGATTACTTCGTGACCGGCTATGGCACGGGCGGCACCGTATCCGGCGTCGGGCGCGTGCTGCGTCGGGAGCGGCCGGAGGTGAAGATCATCCTCTCCGAGCCTGCGAATGCCCAGCTCGTCGGGTCGGGCATTCAGCAGGAGCGCCGGCCGGATGGCACGCCGTCCGCGGGCCATCCGGCCTTCGATCCGCATCCCATCCAGGGCTGGACGCCCGACTTCATCCCGCTCGTGCTCCAGGAAGCGATCGAAGGCGGGTACTACGACGAGATCATCCCGGTGCCGGGGGCGGAAGGGATGCGCTGGGCACGGGAGCTGGCGGCGAAGGAAGGCATCCTGACCGGCGTCTCCGGAGGCGCGACCTTCGCGGCCTCGAGGCATGTTGCGGAGCGGGCCGAGCCGGGCTCGGTCATTCTTTGCATGCTGCCCGATACCGGGGAGCGATACCTGTCGACGCCGCTCTTCGAGCCGTTCGGCGCGGACATGAGTGAAGAGGAACTGGCGATCTCGCGATCGACGCCGGGCTACCAGATGCCGTAGCAGCGCCGGCTGTTCCGGAGCGCGTTCCCGCACGAAGCCATGGCTGATCCGGGTGACATCGCAGGCAGGACCAACCGATGCGGTGACGAGCTGGCGCATGCGGTACAAGCTGGCGCACCGCGTTCCACGAGGCTGCCGATAAGCTGCCTGTACGCCGCCGGAAATGGCCGTGCCTGGGGATGAATGCCGCCAGGCGTCGGCGGCATGGCCCGCGCCTGCGCCGTGGCCGCGCGCAAGCTCGCCGTGATCCTCCACCGGATGGGGCAGGCGCGAGGCAACCGATTTCCGTCTCGCCCCGAAGAAGCTGCGGCATGACGACGACGAGAGGGAGCAGGATGCGAGACATTCGCGCCTGAGGGCGCGCAACCGCGATCGTTTCCCGGAGGAGGATGGGGGCGAGCCGGCCGCGTTGAGAGGCTCGATCCCGCGGGCACAGGCGCCGGGGTCGTGAAAGAGATTGAGGCGCCTCGCTCTCCCGCTCACGCGTCGCCGGGCCGGTGATCAACCGCCACTTCGAGGGCCTCGACGGCTTCGATGCTGGCCTTGCCGGACGATGTCCCCCTTGCGAAAGACCGCGGCCTCCTCGCCGCAAATGCCACATTCCGCTGGCGACCAAAGCGGAACGAAGCGTAATGACCACCCCGAATCCGGCATCACGAGGCAGCACCGCCCCAGGCTTCCTCCCGTCCACTCTACCGAAAGCGCTGGAGACACGCGAGCAGACCGCCGAGCGCGAGGATCACCCCTGTCAACACAACCAGCACGACACGCATGGTCGATTCGAGCCGCCGGACCAGGGGATCGCGCACGGAAGCCGCCGGAGTGGCGGGTGTTTCGGTGCCCTGTCCCCCTGACATCCCGGCGCCACCGGAATTGCTGGCTGGAACTGCGGGAGATTCGGCGACGAGATAGGGCTCGGGAAGGCGGTAAGGAATCTCCACGGGAGTTTCCGCCGCATCGCCCGCAGCCGGCGTGTCGAGCCGGAGTTCGAGTGACCAGGGCTTCGTGATGTCGAAGCCCTCGTCCGCGGTGATCACGAACAGGCCGATCTCGCGGAAGTTCGGAGCCCCCGCGGCCGTGAGGGCAGTGAGCCGCTGATGCGCGTCGCTGCGCAAGGCGAAGTCGCGCCCGTCCTGGGAAATCCGGATCCGGTCGAACTCGTTGGTGCGGACGTAGCTGGTCCCCTTGAAGGAATAGAGGCCGTTCGCGGCGATGAGGATGATCGCGTCGTCCGGCTGGAGCTCTGCCCGCAGCGTCGTGTAGGTCCTGTCGCCGAGGAGGTTGCGTCCGATGCGCGGCGGAACGGCCAGCGCGAGATAGAGGTCGATCAGAAGCGGGGGCGGCTCCGACCCTTGGGCCTCGCCCTCCAGCCGCCGCTGGACGACGGAGCCGTCCGCCAGCAGTTCCTCCCAGGTCGCCGGCTCGTCGTAGTCGGTGTCGATGCCGGAAGGCCGCGCCCCGTCCAGCAGGCCGCGGGAGTGGGCGACGAGGCGGGCCGCCCGGATGATGTTGTCGTTCATGACGAGGCTGCTGACCGTCGCTCCACTGATCACGTCGACCCCGCTCCGCCCGGCGGCGGTCAGGGAGAGGACGTCCGGATCCTTGATGTCGAGACCACGGTGGGAGGCGATGAAGTCCTGCAGCCTCGCATCCGAGATGCCGATCGTGAGGATTGGCTCGTGATGCTCAAGGAGATACGCCCCGGTGATGATCCCGTCGAGATCGAGCCCGACCAGGATGTCGATCGGGCGGCCGCTGAAGCCGGCCGTCGGGATGACGGCATTCGTCCGGAAGACGTAGCCCGCCAGCCTGCCGTCGCGCTGAACGGGGGCGGCGGGCGGCTGCCCCTCCATCGTGCCGACGGTCTCGGCGCCGGGGAACGAGCCGTGGATCTCGTCGAGGCTCATTGGAGTGGCAGCCGAAGGCGTGAGGACAGCCCCGACCAGAACGGCGACCAGTAATGCAAAACTAGCTGCCGAGAAGACCGACTTGCCTGACATAAGTCACCTCGCGAGCCTGGGGCGACTTTAACACGAGGTCTCCGGACATCCTTGACATCCGTCAAGGACAGCGGGCAATCGCTACTTCAGTATCTCGTTCAGAGCCCTGCCGAAAGAAGGCCCACTTGGAACGGGAGCAGTCCATGACTAACCTCGCGCGGCGCCTGGCCTCTGGCCTCGCCATCCCTGCGCTCGTCGCTTCCGGAGTCCTGATGGCTCAGGCCCAGGAAGCGGTCGAGACACCTCCGGCCCAGGACCAGGGTTCGGAGACGCGGAGCCAGTCGCCCCTCGTCCAGGATGCGGACCCCGGCCAGGGCCAGCGCCCACCCGGCTCACGCGACCCGTCCATGCCGGAACGCCCGGCCGCGGCGGATGTGGAGCAGACCGATCCGCAGGAGCCCCGTGCCGGGGATGACGGCGGCCACGTGATCGGCGATGAGCTGACGGGCGAGCCGGTGCAAATCCCCGAAGGCTCGGAGATCGAGCAGCGGGATCTCCAGCGGCATCAGACGACACCGGGTCGCCAGTACGTGCCCGAACTCAACGTCCTCGGCGAGCAGCAGATGCAGCAGCCCGCCAGCCCCGAAGGTGTGCCGACGCTGACCCCGGAAGAGTTCGCGCGGGCGAACGAGATCTACTTCCAGCGCTGCGCCGGCTGTCACGGCGTGCTGCGCGCGGGTGCTACCGGCTCCGCGCTCACCACCGACATCACCCGCGAGCGCGGCTATGACTATGTGAAGCTCTTCATCACCTTCGGCTCGCCGGCGGGCATGCCGAACTGGGGTACATCGGGCGCCCTCGACGAGGACGATGTCGACCTGATGACCCGCTACCTGCTGAACGAGCCGTCGCAGCCGCCGGAGTTCGGCATGGCCGAGATGCGCGACAGCTGGCGGGTCATCATCCCGCCGGAGGACCGTCCGACGGAGAAGATGAACGACATCAACATCGAGAACCTGTTCTCGGTGACGCTCCGCGATAGCGGCGAGGTCGCGCTGATCGACGGCGACACCAAGGAAATCATCAACGTCATCTCGACCGGCTACGCCGTGCATATCTCGCGGATGTCGGCGTCGGGCCGCTACCTCTACGTCATCGGCCGCGACGGGCGGGTCAACCTCATCGACCTCTGGATGGAGGTGCCCGACAACGTCGCCGAGATCAAGATCGGCCTCGAGGCGCGATCGATCGAGACCTCCAAGTTCGAAGGCTGGGAGGACCGCTATGCAATCGCCGGCGCCTTCTGGCCGCCGCAGTACGTCATCATGGAAGGTGACACGCTCGAGCCGCTCAGGATCGTCTCTACCCGCGGCATGACCGTCGATACCCAGGAGTTCCATCCCGAGCCCCGGGTCGCGGCGATCGTCTCCTCGCACTACAACCCCGAGTTCATCGTCAACGTGAAGGAGACCGGCAAGATCCTCATGGTGAATTATGAGGATCTGGACAACCTCGTGGTGACCGAGATCAACGCCGAGCGCTTCCTCCACGACGGCGGCATGGATGCGAGCGGGCGCTACTACCTCGTCGCGGCGAACGCACGCAACCGGGTCGCCGTGATCGATACCAAGGATCGCCAGCTCGAGGCACTTGTCGACGTCGGAATCACGCCGCATCCGGGACGCGGTGCCAATTTCGAACATCCCGAGTTCGGGCCGGTCTGGAGCACCAGCCATCTCGGCAGCGACGAGATCGCGCTGATCGGCACCGATCCGGAGGGCAACCCCGACAATGCCTGGAAGGTTGTCCAGATGCTCTCGGGGCAGGGCGGCGGTTCGCTCTTCATCAAGACGCACCCGGAATCGCGGAACCTCTGGGTGGACACGACCCTGAATCCCGAGCCGAGCATCGCCTCGTCGGTAGCGGTCTACGATATCGACGACCTCGAAGCGGAGCCGGAAATCCTGCCGATCGGCGAGTGGTCGGGGATCGCGGAGGGCATGCGCCGCGTGGTGCAGCCGGAGTATAACCGCGACGGCACGGAAGTCTGGTTCTCCGTCTGGAATGCCGCGGACGAGGAATCGGCCATCGTCGTGGTCGATGACGCGACGCGGGAGTTGGTCACGGTGATCCGC
>CAYMOD010000059.1:0-9205 GCA_964391945.1 uncultured Rhodobacterales bacterium
CGATGCCTTCGCGCCGCGGCTCCCCTTCTTCGTCGCGATCGGCATGAACTTCTTCATGGAAGCGGCGAAGCTCCGGGCCGCGCGGCTGCTATGGCACCGGATCATGGAGGGGTTCGGGGCATCGAGGGCCGAGAGCCTGATGCTGCGTACCCATTGCCAGACCTCGGGCGTCAGCCTTCAGGAGCAGGACCCCTACAACAACATCGCCCGCACCGCCTACGAGGCGCTGGCGGCGGTGCTCGGCGGCACGCAGTCGCTCCACACCAACTCCTTCGACGAGGCGCTGGCGCTGCCGACCGAGTTCTCGGCCCGGATCGCGCGCAACACCCAGCTCATCCTCGCCC
The DNA here is from genome assembly GCA_964391945.1 of uncultured Rhodobacterales bacterium. Lineage (GTDB taxonomy): Bacteria > Pseudomonadota > Alphaproteobacteria > Rhodobacterales > Rhodobacteraceae > Amaricoccus. Next base: position 345 of record CAYMOD010000059.1, read on the forward strand.
ACGAGACCGGAGTGACCAATGTCATCGACCCGCTCGCGGGCTCCTACTATGTCGAGAAACTGACGCATGACCTCGCCGAAGCCGCCTGGGTGCTGATCGAGGAGGTCGAGGCACTGGGCGGCATGACGAAGGCAGTCGACTCAGGGATGCCGAAACTCAGGATCGAGGAGGCGGCGGCGCGGCGGCAGGCCCGCGTCGATCGCGGCAGCGAAGTGATCGTCGGCGTGAACAAATACCGTCCGGCCAATCCGGAGCATGTCGACATCCTCAATATCGACAACGCCAGGGTCCGGGAAGCGCAGCTCGCCCGGCTCGCGCAGGTGCGGGAGAACCGCGACGCCGCGGCCTGCGAAGCGGCGCTGCAGGCGCTCGAGGAGACGGCGCGCGGCGAGGGCAACCTGCTCGCCGCGGCGATCGAGGCGGCACGGGCACGGGCAAGCGTGGGGGAGATGTCGATGGCGATGGAGAAGGTGTTCGGGCGCCACCGCGCGGAAGTGCGCACGCTCGCCGGCGTCTACGGCGCCGCCTACGAAGGCGACGAGGGCTTCGCCGCGATCCAGCGGGAGGTCGAGCGGTTCGCCGAGGAGGAAGGACGCCGGCCGCGGATGCTGGTCGTCAAGCTCGGCCAGGACGGCCACGACCGCGGCGCCAAGGTGATCGCCACCGCCTTCGCCGACATCGGGTTCGACGTCGATGTCGGCCCGCTCTTCCAGACCCCGGAGGAAGCGGCGCAGGATGCGATCGACAACGACGTGCATGTGGTCGGCGTCTCGTCGCAGGCCGCCGGCCACCGGACGCTGGCGCCGCAGCTCGTCGAGGCCTTGCGCGCGCGGGGCGCAGGCGACATCCTCGTGATCTGCGGCGGCGTGATCCCGAGCCAGGATTATGCCCATCTGGAGAAGGCGGGGGTGAAGGCGGTCTTCGGGCCGGGAACCAACATTCCCGAGGCGGCGCGGGACATCCTGCGGCTGATCCGGGCGGAGCGGAAGGCGCTCGCGGATTGATGGTGCAGGAAATACCGGTCTTCGTCATCAACCTCGACCGACGCCCGGACCGGCGCGACTTCATGGCGCGCCAGCTCGACGGCATGGGCGTGGAATGGGAGCGTTTCCCGGCCGTCGATGCCGCCGCGGTGCCCGAGGCGGAGATGGCGAAGACCTTCGACCTTGACGATCCGATCATCCGCATGGGCCCCGGCAGCCGCGGCTGCACGCTCAGCCATCTCGAAGTGATGCGGCGCGTCGCGGCCGGCAAGGCTCCGGCGGCGCTGGTCATCGAGGACGATCTGGAGCTCAGCCCCGAACTCGCGGGCTTCGTCCGTTCCGCGGGCTGGCTTCCGCACGGGATCGGCGTGATCCGGTTCGAGAAATGGTCGAAACGGCGCACGCGCAAGCTCCTCGGCCCGGCGATCGGCGCGAGCCCGGTGCCGGGACGGACCCTGCACCGGCTCCATTCGCGGATCGGCGGATCGGGCTGCCATATCGTGACGCGCGACGCGGCGGCCCGCTTTACCGACCTGCGAGGCCGGCTGCGGTTTCCGATCGACCATCTCCTCTTCAATTTCGGCCTGTCGCCGGCCGCACGCAAGGTCGGCGTGGCAATGGTCCTGCCGGCGCTCGCACGGCAGAGTTGGGGAACGCTGCCCTCGGACATCTCGCCTGCGGTGAAGGCGATCCGCAAGCCGCTCCTCGCGCGCCTGCGCCGCGGCTGGTACGAGGTGAACCGCGCCCCGGCCCAGGCAGCGGCGGTGCTTTGCCAGCGGGCGCGGCTCAGGGAAATCACCTATGCGGAGCATACGGCATGAACGCGCCGAAGGTTGCGGTGGCCACCGTCAAATGGGGAACGCGCTACGGGCCGGACTATGTCAACGTGCTCTACCGCGCGGTGCGCGATCATCTCGGGCTTCCACACCGTTTCGTCTGCCTGACGCATGAGCCCGAGGGAATCGACCCCGGGATCGAGACCATGCCGGTGCCCGACATCGGCGTGCCGCCGAGCGAATGGCTGAAACGCGGCTGCTGGCCCAAGGTGGCGCTGTTCGCGCCCGAGGTCTTCGCCGACGACGAGATCGTGCTCTACCTCGACCTCGATCTGATGATCGTCGGGCGTCTCGACCCGTTCATCGGCCTCGTCCGCGACAGGCCGGCGTTCTACACGCTGCGGGAATGGAACCCGCCGATCTGGCGCCTGATGCCGCTCGCCTTTCGCCCCGATCGCGGCTCCCAAGGCTCGATCTACGTCTGGCGGGCTGGCGAACAGCGCCACGTCTACGACCACTTCCGGGCGAATGTCGATGCCGTGCGGGCGAATTTCTGGTCGGACCGTTTCTACCTGCCGAAGATCGCGACCGGGGAGACCTATCTCCCCTACGACTGGACGGTAAGCTTCAAGAATGCCTGCGTCCGCCCCTGGCCGCTCAACCTCGTCCTGCCGCCGCGCAAGCCGCCGGCCTCGGCGAAGGTGCTGGTCTTCCACGGCAAGCCGCGGCCGATCGACCTGATGGGGAAGTCCGGGGAACGCTGGGGGTCGAAACGCCGTTCGGGCACGGAGCCGGTGCCTTGGGTGCGCGACTACTGGACCGGGTATGGCGGGAGACTGCCGGCGACCTGAGGCGCGGCCGGTTGCGGGTTCCGCCCGATCCGGCCGATAGTACGCGAGGACGGGCTCACCCAGGGGAGGCGGCGTGGACGAGAGCCAGATCGACAAGGCGCGGCAGGCGGCGCTCGATTATCACGAATACCCGAGGCCGGGTAAGCTCGAGATCCACGCGACGAAGCCGATGGCAAACCAGCGCGATCTCGCGCGGGCCTATTCGCCCGGCGTCGCCGAAGCCTGTCTCGAGATCGGGGCCGATCCGCAGGCGGCGGCGCGCTACACGGCACGCGCGAACCTCGTCGCGGTGGTCACGAACGGGACGGCGGTCCTCGGCCTTGGCAATATCGGCGCGCTCGCCTCGAAACCGGTGATGGAGGGGAAAGCGGTCCTCTTCAAGAAATTCGCCAATATCGACTGTTTCGACATCGAGCTGAACGAGACCGACCCCGAACGCCTCGCCGACATCGTCATCGCGCTCGAGCCGGGCTTCGGGGCGATCAACCTCGAGGACATCAAGGCGCCCGACTGTTTCATCGTCGAACGGCTCTGCCGCGAGCGGATGAACATCCCGGTCTTCCACGACGACCAGCACGGCACCGCGATCGTCGTCGGCGCGGCGGCGCGCAACGCGCTCGAACTCGCCGGCAAGCGGTTCGAGGATATCAGGATCGTCTCGACCGGCGGGGGCGCGGCCGGGATCGCCTGTCTCAACATGCTGGTGAAACTCGGCGCGAAGCGCGAGAATATCTGGCTCGTCGATCTTCATGGCCTCGTCCACGAAGGGCGCGAGGTGGACATGAACCCGCAGAAGGCCGCTTTCGCGCAGCCGGGCGGGCCGCGCAGCCTCGAGGAAGTGATCGAGGGGGCGGATCTCTTCCTCGGCCTCTCGGGACCGCGGGTGCTGAGCCAGCTGATGGTGGCGCGGATGGCCGAGAAGCCGATCATCTTCGCGCTCGCCAACCCCGAGCCCGAGATCGCACCGGAGCTTGCCCGCGACATCGCACCCGACGCGATCATCGCCACCGGGCGCTCGGATTACCCGAACCAGGTCAACAACGTCCTCTGCTTCCCGTTCATCTTCCGCGGCGCGCTCGACGTCGGCGCCACCGAGATCAACGACGCGATGCAGATCGCCTGCGTCGAGGGGATCGCGGCGCTGGCGCGGGCCTCGTCGAGCGCGGAAGCCGCCGCCGCCTACCAGGGCGAGCGATTGAGCTTCGGGCGTGACTACCTGATCCCGAAACCGTTCGACCCGCGCCTCCTCGCCATCGTCGCGAGCGCGGTGGCGGAGGCGGCGATGACAAGCGGCGTGGCGAGCCGGCCGCTCGAGGACATCGATGCCTACCGGGCGCAGCTCAACGACCAGGTCTACCGCTCGGCCTTCATCATGCGCCGGGTGTTCGACGCGGCCCGCGGCGCGTCGCGGCGGATCGTCTTTGCCGAGGGCGAGGACGAGCGGGTGCTCCGTGCCGTGCTCGCGATGAGCGAGGAGGAGGTGGAGCGGCCGATCCTCGTCGGACGGCCGGAGGTGATCGAGCTGCGCTGCGAACGCTACGCGATCCCGCTCGAACCGGGGCGACACTACGACACGGTGAATCCCGCGAGCGACCCCCGCTACCGCGAATACTGGGAGACCTATCACCGGCTCATGGAGCGCCGCGGCGTCACGCCCGACCTCGCCCGGTCGGTCATGCGCACGAACAGCACGGCAATCGCGGCGGTCATGGTCCGCCGCGGCGAGGCCGATTCGATGATCTGCGGCACCGTCGGCCAGTATCTGTGGCATCTCGAATATGTGAGCCAGGTGCTGGCGGAGGAGGGTTCCTCCCCGATCGGAGCGCTGTCGCTGATGATCACCGAGAAGGACAACCTCTTCATCGCCGACACGCATGTGCATCCCGTACCCACGCCCGAGCAGATCGCCGAGACCGTGGTCGCGTCGGCGCGGCAGGTGCGGCGATTCGGCCTGGAGCCGAAGGTGGCGCTCTGCTCGCATTCCCAGTTCGGCAATCTCGACACCGATTCCGGCCGGCGGATGCGGGCGGCGCTGGCGATCCTCGACCGGCGCAAGGTCGATTTCGCCTATGACGGCGAAATGCACTCCGATCAGGCCCTCGACCCCGCTCTCAGGGCGCGGATGTTCCCCAACTGCCGGTTCGAGGGCGCCGCCAACGTGCTCGTCTTTGCCTATACCGATGCGGCGAGCGGGGCGCGGAACATCATCAAGCAGGTCAGCGGCGGCCTCGAGGTCGGGCCGATCCTGATGGGCATGGGCAACCGCGCCCATGTCGTCACGCCGTCGATCACGTCGCGGGGGCTTCTCAACATCGCGGCACTCGCCGGGTCGCCGGTAGCAAGCTACGGCTGAGCCGAGAAAGGAGAACGGCATGGGCTACCGCGAAATCTACGAGAGCTGGAAGGCCGATCCGGAAGGTTTCTGGATGCAGGCAGCAGAGGCGATCGACTGGGAGCGGAAGCCCTCCCGCGCGCTCGACGACACCCGCCCGCCCTTCTACGGATGGTACGCCGACGGCACCTGCAACGCCTGCTGGAACGCGCTCGACCGCCATGTCGAGGCGGGAAACGGCGAACGCAAGGCGATCATCTACGATTCGCCGATCACGGGTGCCAAATCCGCCCTCACCTTCCGCGAGGCCCGCGACCGGGTGGCGCGCCTCGCGGGTGCACTCGCCGCGAGAGGCGTAGCCAAGGGCGACCGCGTGGTGATCTACATGCCGATGATTCCGGAGGCGCTGATCGCGATGCTCGCCTGCGCGCGGCTCGGCGCGATCCATTCGCTGGTCTTCGGCGGCTTCGCGGCGCCGGAACTCGCGGTCCGGATCGACGACGCCGAGCCGAAGGCGCTGATCGCCGCCTCCTGCGGCATCGAGCCGGGGCGCGTGGTCGCATACAAGCCGATGGTCGACCAGGCGCTCGCGACGAGCCGGTGGAAGCCCGATTTCTGCGTGATCCTCCAGCGCGAGCAGGCCGAAGCGACGCTGGTCGCCGGGCGCGACCACGAGTGGCACGCCTTCCAGGAGGGGACGGAGCCCGCGCCCTGCACGATGGTGGGCGGCATGGACCCGCTCTATATCCTCTATACCTCCGGCACGACCGGCCAGCCGAAGGGCGTGGTGCGCGCGACCGGCGGCTATCTCGTCGCGCTCGAATGGACGATGAGGAACATCTACGCCATCGACCCCGGCGACGTGTTCTGGACCGCCTCCGATGTCGGCTGGGTCGTCGGGCATTCCTACATCTGCTACGCGCCGCTCGTGCGGGGGGCGGCCACCATCGTCTTCGAGGGCAAGCCCGTCGGCACGCCCGACGCCGGCACCTTCTGGCGGGTGATCGAGGAATACAGGGTGCGGAGCTTCTTCACCGCGCCCACCGCCTTCCGGGCGATCAAGCGCGAGGACCCGCAAGCGGAATTCCTCGCGAAACACGACATCTCGTCGCTGCGCTATCTTTTCCTCGCCGGCGAACGCGCCGATCCCGACACGATCGAATGGGCGCAGCGCCACCTCAAGGTGCCGGTGATCGATCATTGGTGGCAGACCGAGACCGGCTGGGCGATCGCGGCGAATCCGGCGGGGATCGAGCTCCTGCCGGTCAAGCCGGGATCGCCGACCCTGCCGATGCCGGGCTACGATGTGCAGATCCTCGACGAGGACGGCAACCCCCTGCCCCCGAATACGCTTGGCGCGGTCGCGATCCGGCTGCCGCTGCCGCCGGGAACGCTGCCGACGCTCTGGAATGCCGACGAGCGGTTCAAATCCGCCTATCTCGCCACCTATCCGGGCTATTACGCGACAGGCGACGCCGGCACCATCGACGAGGACGGCTATCTCGCGATCATGGCCCGCACCGACGACGTCATCAACGTCGCCGGCCACCGGCTCTCGACCGGGGCGATGGAAGAAGTGCTGGCGAGCCATCCCGATGTCGCCGAATGCGCGGTCCTCGGCATCGCCGACCCGCTGAAGGGACAGGTGCCGATGGGATTCCTCTGCCTCAACCGCGGCTGCACCCGCGACCATGACGAAGTGATCCGCGAATGCGTCGCCCTCGTGCGCGAGCGGATCGGGCCCGTCGCCGCCTTCCGGGATGCCTGTGTCGTGGACCGGTTGCCGAAGACGCGTTCGGGCAAGATCCTGCGCGGCGTGATGGCGCAGATCGTCGACGGACGGGAGTGGAAGGCGCCGGCGACGATCGATGATCCGGCGGTCCTCGACGAGATCTCGCAGACCATCGCGGCGGGCCGCACCGCTCCCGGCTGACGCGGACGCTTCGCGCCCCTGGCCGCATCGCTGTTCTCACCGGCGACGGCCTTTTCCGCGCGCGCCGTGATCCGGTACGAACCGGCTTTCTCCGGCAAGGAACGGCGGATTACCCGTTTCGTGATCATCCCGGCCACTTTTGCATTTTGCATTCGCGTGGCGGATGTGTACCGTAGGGCGACCCAGGGCAGGCTTGTTCAATCGTGAGTTTCATGCCGCGCCCGCAGGCGAGGCCGGCGAAAGCCGAAGGCAAGATACTCGATGATCGACTTCCCGCCCGAACTCTGGCTCGCCCTCGATCCCGGATCGCGCGAGAACGCGATGCTGGCGCATGATATCAGGAACGCGCTGAGCGGCGTCACGGGCGGCATCGCTCTTCTGGATCAGGCGCGGATCGAGCCCGCGCTGGCAGGCCAGCTCGACCGGATTGCGGCGGCCGGCGCGCAACTCGATCACCTGGTCGCCCTCATGCTTGGCGAGACGGAGGCGGCGCCAGAGGGCGCAACGGCGGCTTCCGCGACGACTGACCTGCGCGAGATCCGCGCCATGATCGAGCGGCGCTGGACCGGCGAAGCGGCGGGACGCGGGCTGGAGTTCAGGATCGTGACCGGGTCCGACCTGCCGCACGGGCTCCGTGTGCCCCTGCTCGATCTCCTGCGTGTGCTCGGCAACCTCATCGACAATGCCGTCAGGTTCAGCGCCGTCAAATCCGGTGGCGGGACCATCCGCCTCATGATCGACCGCGGGCCGGGTGGCGGCGTGGTCTTCGCGATCTCCGATGACCGGCCGGGAACCGGGGGAAGCGATCCCGAACGCTTCTTCGATCTCGGCTATCGGCGGAGCCACGATACGCAGGGCTGCGGTCTCGGGCTCCATATCGCGCGAATGTTGACGGAGCGCATGGGCGGGACCCTCCGGCTCGACAACCGCCCGGGTGGCGGCCCCGAGGGGAGGGTATACCTGCCCCCAGCCCTCTGTGTCGGGGAAAAGGGCAGCGGGCAGGCATCCGCAGGCGCGCCCGATCTCGCCGGCGCGCGGATCCTTCTGGTTGGGGACAATCCCGCCACCCGGATGGTGGCGCGCGAGATGCTCGTTTCGCTCAAGGCCGAGGTGACGCTCGCCGCTGACGGGTTCGAGGCGCTGGCGCTTCTCGAAGGCGACCGTTTCGACGCGGTGGTCCTCGACCTCGAGAGGCCGCGCCTGTCGGGTCATGACCTGATCAGGGCGATCCGCACCTCCGCTCCACGGGCAGGCCTGCCCCTGATCGCGCTCTCCGGCCATGTGTCCGAGGAAGAGCGCCTTCGCCTCATCGAGGCCGGCGCCGACGGGCTGGTCTCCAAGCCGATCATCGACACCGCAGCATTCGGCCGAGCGATTGCCACCCATATCGGCCGGCTGAAACCGGAAGCGGCGCTGGCGGAGAATGCGGAAAACGATCCGGTCATCGACCATGCGGTGCTCGATGCGCTTCTGGAGATGATCGCACCCGAGATGATGTCCGAGCTCTTCGACCGCATCGACAGCGATCTCGCGGCGGCGCGGGACGCCCTCGAAGCCGCGGTCGATCCGCTCGACCCGGCGACCATTCGCATGAACTCGCATATCCTGATCTCGGTCGCGGGGACGTTCGGGGCGTCCCGGCTGCGGTGCTCGGCGGCGGCGCTCAACGCCGCGGCCCGCGATCCCGGCGATCCGACGCTCGAGAGCCAGGTGCGTGCCTGCCTTGCAGAGACCGCGGCCGCGCTGGATTTCGTCAGAACGCAGAGGGCGGGATGCTGATGGAGCGGCTCGGGACAAAGGTGCTGGCCGTCGAGGACACGGCGCTCCTCTCGATGCTCTACGAGAGCGTGCTTGGCCGCGCCGGCCATGACGTCGCGGTGGCCACGACGCTTGCCGAGGCGCGTGCTCACCTCGCCGCCACGCATTTCGCCCTCGTGCTGCTCGATCTCCAGCTCCCCGATGGCGACGGCATGGCGCTGCTCGACG
>CAYMOD010000060.1:0-9197 GCA_964391945.1 uncultured Rhodobacterales bacterium
GCCCGTTCGAGAGGAAGACGCCCTCGGGTTCGTGGGCGAGGATCTCCTCCGCCATCGCGGTCGCCGGCAGCACCGTTACCTCGCAGCCCGCCGTCGCGAGCGAGCGCAGGATGTTGCGTTTTGCCCCGTAGTCGATCGCGACGACCCGCCGGCCCGGTCCTTCGCGCCGGCGGTGCCCCTCCGGCCAGGCCCAGCGCATCTCGTCCCAGCGATAGGTCTGGGCGCAGGTGACGTCCCTGGCGAGATCCGCGCCTTCGAGTCCCGGGAAGCCCCGCGCCGCAGCCACCAGCGCCTCGATGTCGAAATTGCCCTCCGGATCGTGCGCGATCGCGGCGTGTGGCGCGCCCTGGAGCCGGATCGCGCGCGTCAGCCGCCGCGTGTCGACGCCACCGATGCCGATCCGGCCGCGACGTGCGAGCCAGGTCGAGAGCCCTTCTGCAGAACGCCAGTTCGAGGCCTCGGTCGGATTCCACTTCACCACCATACCTGCAGCAACCGGATCCGCGGACTCGTCGTCCTCCGGGTTCACTCCGGTATTGCCGACATGGGGAAAAGTGAAGGTCACGACCTGCCCGGCATAGGAAGGATCGGTCATGATCTCCTGGTAGCCGGTCATGGAAGTGTTGAAACAGAGCTCTGCCACTGCGGTGCCGATCGCGCCGAAGCCGCGGCCATGAAAGACCTGCCCGTCTGCGAGCGCGATGCAGCCGGTCGGCCGGAGGAGGGTGCCGGGCGCGGCGGGGCGATCCGTCATGTCGATTGATTCCTCGGATTTCGAGTGTGTCGGGAAATTATGGCTTGCATCCATTGGATGCAAGGGCTTGCACTCCGGCAATCCTCCTTTGACTACAGGATGTTATCCTTAAGACAGGAGGCTTGCAGGTCCATTTGCCCGATGCTACGGAACTTTTCCAGCCCGCGTGGCAGATGAAGGCAACGCATGCTCAGGGATCGACTAGAGGCCGACCTCAGGGAGGCCGTCGCGACGCAGGACGGGCGGAGGGCTTGTACCCTGCGACTCATTCTTGCCGCGATCAAGGACCGGGATAATACAGCAGGCCCCGCCGATGGGCCGGAGGGTATCAGCGACGAGGCGATCCAGGCGATCCTGATAAGGATGGAACGCCAGCGCGAGGAGAGCGCGCGCGCCTACGAGGAAGCAGGCCGGATCGAGCTCGCCGCGAATGAGCGGGCAGAGATCCGGATCCTTCGTGACTACCTGCCCCGGCCGATGAATGCAGCAGAGATCGATCGGGCGATCGAATCCGCGATCCGTGATGTGGGCGCCAAGTCGATCCGGGACATGGGGCGGTGCATGGCCCGGCTCAAGGCGCAGCATCCCGGGCGCATGGATTTCGCCAAGGCGAGCGCCGTCCTCAGGGAGGCCCTCCGCTAAAGGGGCCACGCCGGGAAAGGAATGCCTTGAAGAAGCGATTGTTCGGACGGTTCAACGGACGCGCTGTCGAGGAAGTCACCCTCGAGAGCGCGGATGCCGCGGTTTCCATCCTGAGCTTCGGCGCGACGGTACGGGACTGGCGCGTCGATTCGGCGGGGCGCAGCCTGCCGATGGTGCTCGGTTTCCGAACCCTGGACGACTACCTTGAACACGCCCGCTCGCACGGCGCGGTGATCGGACGAGTGGCGAACCGGACGGCGAACGCCTCGTTCGAGCTTGACGGGCGGACCTGGCAACTCGACGCCAACGATGGCCGACACCATCTCCACGGCGGCTCCGAGGGCATCGGTCGGCAGCTCTGGGAGATGGAACCGGATGGAGCCAGGAACGCCGTGCATCTCGAATATCTCAGCCCCGACGGCGAGATGGGATATCCAGGCACCGTGCGGTTCAGGGTGACCTATCGCCTCGAAGGGCCGCGACTGATCGTCGAAATGGAAGGGCACCCCAACCGGCCAACGCCGATCAATCTCGCGCAGCACAGCTATTACAACCTCGCGGGTGGCGCCGATGTGCGTGATCATGTCGTGCGGGTTGCGGCGGGTATGTACATACCGGTCGATGACGAAGGCATCCCGACCGGCACGATCGAGCCCGTGGCCGGCACCCGGTACGACTTCCGCCGGCCGGTTTCGTTCGAACGGTCCGACCCCGAGCGGAAGGGCGTCGACATCAATCTCGTGCTCGATCCCAAGCGTGAGCGCACCGAGCCCAGCGCGGAAGTGTGGAGCGAATGGACAGGTCGGACGCTGCGCCTCTGGACGGACGAGCCTGGTCTGCAGGTCTTCAATGCTCCCCGGCAGGAGATCAGTGCGGAGGGCCACGACGGCCAGCGTTACGGCCGCTTTTCCGGCCTCTGTCTCGAGCCTCAGCACTTTCCCGACAGCCTGCATCATTCCGACTGGCCGGGCATCATCCGTCGCCCCGACACGCCGTACCGGCAACGTCTCGTCGTGGAGATTGACCGCGCCTGAGTTATCCCTCCTATTGCCGCGGGAGATGCCCACGCCTGAACCCCCATTAAGCTATTGATTTTGAATCATGGCAGACCTTGCCCAAGTGCAAATGTGACGCGACGCATGCCGGTGCGAGGCGCGGTGCTCGCCTGCCGAATGCGCGCGTGCCCTGCTTCAATACGCGGGAACAAGCGGCCAGAAGACCGGGATCAGGAGGCGCGCTGCGGTACCGTCCGCCCGGATCCGCAGGACCTGATCGGCCTGGTCGGCAGCTTGCTCACGAGCAGCTGGCGCATGCCCTCACGTCGGACACTCTCCTGCCAGCCGCCGCCGCGGCGTCAGGAGGAGAGCATGGAGCGGCCGAAGACACGCGTGACGCCCAATACCTGGGAATTCCTTTCGGAGCCGATGATCGATCCGGTGGGCTTTCGTGAGTATGACGCACGCTGGCGCTTTCCGGAGGGGATCAACCTGCCGGGCATGACGACGCTTGGCCTCGGCCTCGGCACCCATCGGCACCCAGATGCATGAACGGAGCCTCGCGTCCGAAATCGTTGTCGGCAACGACTATCGGGAATATTCCCACGTAGTGAAGAACGCGCTCATGCTCGGCCTGATTCAAGCCGGGATCCGGGTCAGGGACATCGGCCCGGCGCTGACGCCGATGACCTATTTCGCCCAGATCCACCTCGGCATCGCAGCGGTGGCGATGATCACCGCAAGCCACAACCCGAATGGCTGGACCGGTGTCAAGATGGGGTTTGAGCCCGCCGCTTATCCATGGACCCGACAACATGAACCGCCTGAAGGCCATCGTCCTCGGCGGGGAGGGCGTGCCGCGAGCCGGTGGCAGCTACGAGCGCGTGACCGGTATCCGCGAAACCTGTCCCGATGACCTTGCCGGCGGGTTCCGGATGACGCGGCCGCTCCGCGTCGTCTGCGCGACCAGCAGCGGCACTGCGGGCGCATTCGCTCCGGAGCTGCTTGCGCACATCGGCGCCGAAGTCGTTTACCGCCACACGACGCTCGACTACACCTTCCCGCATTACAACCCGAACCCTGAGGCACTCGAGATGCTCGAGGACATGGCCGCAGAGGTGCGCCGCACCCGCGCCGACCTCGCGCTCGGCTTCGACGGCGATGGCGACCGCTGCGGGGTGGTCGACGGCGACGGAAACGAAATCTTCGCCGACAAGATGGGTGTGATCCGCGCGCGACCTTGTGCCTGCCCATCCAAGCGCCGCCATCGTTGTCGACGTGAAATCGACCGGCTCTTCGCCGCTGACCCCGCGCTCCAGGCGCACGGCATCCGCGTCGACTACTGGAAGACCGGCCACAGTCACATGAAGCGGCGCGACCGCGAACTCGGGGCGATCGTCGGTTTCGAGAAGTCCGGTCATTACGTCTTCGCTCCGCCGCTGGGCCGTGGCTACGACGACGGCCTGCGCGTCGCGGTCGAGCTCTGCCGCCTCCTCGACCGCAATCCCGGCCCCTCCCTCGCGGATCTTGCCCGGGATCTGCCGTCCAGCTGGTCGAGTCCGACGATGTGGCCCTTCTGCCCCGACGACAGGAAATACGCGGTGCTCGACCGGATCGTTGCCGCACTTTCCGATCATGCCGCCGCCGGCCGCCTCATTGCCGGCAGGCCGATCGCGGAAATCATCACGGTGAACGGCGCCCGCGTCATCCTCGACAATACTTCCCGGGGTCTCGTTCGCGCCTCGTCGAACACGCCGCATCTCGTCGTCTGTGAGAGCTTCATCTCGGAGGCGGAGATGCACGCGATCTTCGCCGATCTGGACGCAATCATCCGGCGGGAGCCGGAAGTCGGCGCCTACGACCAGAGGATCTGACCCGGGCCATCTCAGCCGCGCGCGGAGAGCCCCTCCGCATCGACGGTCGCGCCGCAGGCCCCGAGAGCCCCCTCGGCGAAGAAATCCGGGGCCAGCCGGTCGGCGCTCGTGATGATCAGGTTGCGCCCGGCGTCCCAGTCGAGCTCCCGCTCCCAGACGAGCCCGCCATCGGGCGCCGCTTCGAAGACCCGGCCCGCCTCCGATTCCGTCACCAGCAGGTTGCCGTTCGGCAGGATCTGATGCTTGCCGCGGCGGTAGCTGTAGAAGGGTTCGGCCTCCGTGCCCTCGTAGGCCACGGTGACCTTCCGGCTGACCGGATCGATCTTCAGGATGCGCGAGGCGCCGATGCCCATCTGGTTGTCGTAGACGCTGATCGTGCCGTCGGGCTCGAAATCGGGGTCGTGCTGGCGGTGCCAGGGGCCGTGCTGCGCCCATTTCAGCCGGCCGTCATCGGGAGCGACGACGGCAACGAGGTTGAGTTCGCGCAGGCTGATCAGCAGGTCGCCCGGTTCGAACATCGGGAAGGCATCCGCCATCGCCGCGCTGAGCGGCTCGACGTCGTTCGCGTGGAAGGCATCGCCCTGGGGCCGCACCTCGCCCGCATCCTCGGCCGCGTGGATCGAGAATGCCCCATGCTGGTTGTGCGCCTCGATGATGTCCTCGGCAAGGTCGAGTTCGTGCAGCACCTCGCCGGTCTCGACATCGACCTGCACGATCACCTCGTTCCGCCACGACCAGATCGTTCCGTCATCGGCGAGCTCGACCGAATGGTGGAAATCACCCTCGGTCACCCACATCGGCTGGCCGCAGGCATCGATTCGCGCGAGTGCGCTGCCGGCATCGAAGGCGGTGACGAGCGATCCGTCCGGCAACGGCTCGACGCCGTGCAGCATGACGTTCACGCCCCGGAGCCCCTCGGGCACGATCCGCTCGTAATCGACCGGCCAGACATGCACGACATCCCCCGCCTCGTCGTAGAGCATCGCGGTATGCGCGGAGAGGTCCTGGTCCTGGCTCAGTCCGGCGATCATCGTGAACCCGGGCTCGGCGGCGCCCTCGCGATGGACGCGATAGGTTTCGCTCGCCTCGTCAGTCCGCGGCCGCCGGCTCTCGACGAGATGCCGGCTCGGCTCGAGGCCGACGTCGTTCTTCCAGTTGGCCCGGAGGTCGTTCACCGTGCGTTCGGCGAGCGCGATCTGCGGGTTCGGGAACCAGTTCCAGCGAACGGAGACGATCCCGTATCCCACAGCGAGAACGAGACAGGCGGCGATGAAGGCGATGCGTGCGATGCGGTCGTTCATGAGACTCGGCGTGTTTCGGTATCGGGGGTGGCGGGCGGGAGACAGCGTGCGCGAAGCCTCGCGTGGAGGCCGGCGGCGCGGTCGAGGAGGGCAGGGGAGGCGTCATCGGGTGGCTCCACCGGCCGGCTCGGCCAGAAACGCGGCGCCATCGCGAGGAGCGCCGTCGGCTCCGCGACGCCGATCGCCTCGGCGAGCGGCGGCAGATAGGTTTCCGGCGCGGCCGACAGCGCGTCGTGATCGACTATCACCATCCGCTCGCCCGCCGTGGCCAGCACCCATTCGAAGGCGTCACACCAATAGGCAAGCCAGAAGTCCGGCGTATCGGCGCGCGCGGGATCAGGCGCCGGATCGGTGAAGGCGAAAGGCTTGAGCGCCGCGCCGAATTCGAAATGCCCGAGCCCCTCCATGTAGCGCCGCGCGAACATGTCCCGCGCGTGCAGTGCCGTGAAGCGCCGGTGCTGGCGCAGGAGCGAGACCGCCTGCGCCACCGGCTCGCGGATCGGCATCACGATGGTCGCGTCGGGAAACAGCCGCTCGATCAGGCCGAGCCGGGCGATGTTGGCGTTGTTCTTGGAAAGGTAGCGGTGGGCTCCGCCGCCGCCGCCCGCGACGATCTTCGCCATGTGGCGGCGGAAGAAGTCCTCGAACTCGGATGCCTCGGCCTCCGTCGCCCACGGCAGGATCGCCCGCTCGCGGTAATGCGCGGGCCAGAAGGCCATCCAGAGCATCTCCTCGAAGGCTTCCGGACTGTCGAGCCCGACCTTGACGCCATCGCCGTGGGCGCGCTCGCCGTGCTCGCCGCTCCGCATGAAGCCCCGCGCGAACCGCTGCCACAGGATCGGCGCAAGCGTGAACGGCATGTGCCGATAGGTGGCGGAGGCGAATTCCGGCAGCCCCGCCAGTGTCTCGAGCATGACCGTGGTGCCGGCACGCGGCAGCGACGTCACGAAGACCGGCCGTCGCGCATGCTCCGGCGCCGCAAGGGCGGGATTGAGCCGGTTCTCGAGCCGGCCGAGCCCCTTCTGCATATCGAGGCTGCCGAAGGCGAGCCGGTGCAGCATCCGATCGAGCCGTCCGTAGGGAACGCCAGGCAGCTCCGCCACCGCGGTCATTGCCGCGCCTGTCCGAAACTGTCGGCCGCGATCCAGACCGCTACCGCCACCACGGAGGCGCCGATGAGGAAGGGCCACCCGGTGGCCACCGCCATGGCCTTGTCGAGCTGGTAGAAGCCCGCCGCCGATCCCGCCCATACCACCAGAAACGAAGCGCCGAGCGCCGCCGCTCCGCTCGCCGTGATCTTGAGGAAGGCAGTGAAAAGCTCGATTGCCGCCTTGCGGCTGCGGGCCTCCTTCTCCTCGTCCGTGAGCATGGAGGAGCGCACGACCGCTGCTGCATCGCGTGCGACGGCGGCCGCCGCGCCTGCTACCGCCACCGTCCCGGTCAGCCGCAGCACGGCGATGAAGGCCGCGACCGAGAGAGCAAGCGCCGCGAAGATCATTCCTTGCGCGGTGCCGCGGCCGAAGCCGGCTGTCCCGCTGCCTTCCGTCGGCCGAGAAGCCGCTTCACCGGGTACCAGACGAACCCGACGATGGCGAGCAGCGCCGCGCCGACCAGCGCGAGCACCGTGCCGATCGCGGTGATGCCGGCACCGGGGCCGACATAGGCATGAGCGGCCTCGCCGACCGCCAGGAGCGGCAGCGCCGCCAGTAGAATGAGCAGGGTATCTCGTCTCATTAGGATGGTCCTCCTGTGGAGCGACAGGAAGCATAGCACAGCCTGGCGACAGGCGCGCTTTGCGACCTTCTGCCGCAGACATATCGCGATAAACGCCCGAGGCCGAGAGGCAGTGCCCTCATGTGGCACGCATCGGCAGGATTCGGCTGCCACCCTCCCGGCAACAAGATGCCGCCACAACCGCAGGTGCGAAGGCTGCGGCAATTGGATGGTCGCACTGGTTTTAACCGGGCTGCGGCGGGTGCTGTGTCCGAGGCCTTGGGAATCGTTCGTTAACAACGAGTTGTCTAAATGTTGTGGGTAAGTCTGTGTCAACCACAAAGATTGGTTGACGGGATAGTGTTCGCGGCCAATATCGTGGTGGCGTCGGCAGGTTACACAATGCCTGGTAGCGCTAAGGAAGGCCAAGGGGCGTGCTGAAACGGACCACAAGCCCAGCCACGAGCGATCAACGCAAGGACAGTGTGAAATGAAGATCGAACGCCGCTTCACGACCGAGGAAACCGGAGCCTACGGTGCCGTCGCCTTCAAGCGCACCGCTTCCGAGATTCGCAACCCGGACGGCTCGATCGTCTTCTCGCTCACGGACATCGAGGTGCCGGAGAGCTGGAGCCAGGTGGCGGCCGACGTCCTTGCCCAGAAGTACTTCCGCAAACGCGGCGTTCCGGCCGTCCTGAAGCCGGTCCGCGAGAAGGGCGTGCCCGCCTTCCTGTGGCGCTCCGTTCCTGATGAGGACGCGCTCGCGAAACTCCCCGAGGCCGAACGCACCATCGGCGAGACCCGCGCCACCCAGGTCTTCGACCGCCTCGCCGGCGGCTGGGCCTACTGGGGCTGGAAGGGCGGCACCTTCTCGACCGAGGCCGATGCCCGCGCCTATTTCGACGAGATGCGCTACATGCTGGCGACCCAGATGGGCGCGCCGAACTCGCCGCAGTGGTTCAACACCGGGCTCCACTGGGCCTACGGGATCGACGGGCCGAGTCAGGGCCACTATTACGTGGACCACAAGTCCGGCGATGTCGTGAAATCGGCTTCCGCTTACGAGCATCCGCAGCCACACGCCTGTTTCATCCAGTCGGTCGAGGACGACCTCGTGAATGAAGGCGGGATCATGGACCTCTGGACCCGCGAGGCACGGCTCTTCAAATACGGCTCCGGGACGGGGACCAACTTCTCGACGCTGCGCGGAGAGAGCGAGCCGCTGGCGGGCGGCGGCAAATCCTCGGGGCTGATGTCCTTCCTCAAGATCGGCGACCGGGCGGCCGGCGCGATCAAGTCGGGCGGCACCACCCGGCGCGCCGCCAAGATGGTGATCTGCGACATGGATCACCCCGATATCGAGGCGTTCATCAACTGGAAGGTGACCGAGGAGCAGAAGGTCGCCTCTCTCGTCGCCGGCTCGAAGATCCACGAGGCGCGGCTCAACGACATCTTCGCGGCGATCCGTTCCTGGGACGGCGCCGAGACAGTAGCCTTCGACCCCGCCGCCAACCCCGCCCTCAAGAAGGCGATCCGGGCGGCGAAGAAGGCCTTCGTCCCCGAGACCTACGTCAAGCGCATCCTCCAGTATGCGGAGCAGGGCTTCGCCTCGATCGAGTTCCGTACCTACGACACCGACTGGGATTCGGACGCCTATCTCACCGTCTCCGGCCAGAACTCCAACAACTCGGTCCGAATCACCGACGCTTTTCTCGAGGCGGTGCGCGAGGATGCCGACTGGGCGCTCATCCGCCGCACCGACGGCCACGTGGCGAAGACGGTGAAGGCCCGCGACCTCTGGGATGCGGTGGGCCACGCGGCCTGGGCCTGCGCCGATCCGGGCGTGCAGTTCCACGACACGATCAACGCCTGGCACACCTGCCCCGAGGACGGGCCGATCCGCGGGTCCAACCCGTGC
>CAYMOD010000061.1:0-1909 GCA_964391945.1 uncultured Rhodobacterales bacterium
CCACCAGGTCGGCGCCGTCGGAGGTGGCGCCGTAGCCGGTGACCTCGGCGTAGATCCTGGCGCCGCGCGCCTTCGCGCGCTCGAGTTCCTCGAGCACGACCACGCCGCCGCCGCCGGCGATCACGAAGCCGTCGCGGTTGGCGTCGTAGGGCCGCGAGGCCGTCGTCGGGCGGTCGTTGTACTTCGCGGACATCGCGCCCATGCCGTCGAACAGCACGGACAGCGTCCAGTCGAGTTCCTCGCCGCCGCCGGCGAAGACGATGTCCTGCTTGCCCCACTGGATCAGTTCGGTGCCGTTGCCGATGCAATGCGCGCTGGTCGAGCAGGCCGAAGTGATCGAGTAGTTCACCCCCTTGATCTTGAAGGGCGTCGCCAGCGTCGCCGAATTGGTCGAGCTCATGCAGCGCGTGACCATGAACGGGCCCATCCGCTTCGGGCTGCCCTTCTCGATCACGATCCGGTGCGCCTCGAAGAAGTTGCGGGTCGAGGGACCGCCCGAGCCGACGATGAGCCCGGTGCGCTCATGGCTCACCGCGCCGGGTTCGAGGCCCGAATCGGCGATCGCCTGCTCCATCGCGATGTAGTTGAACGCAGCCCCGTCGCCCATGAAGCGCAGGAGGCGCTTGTCGACGTGTTCGGCAATGTCGAGCGCCGGCTTGCCGTGGATCTGGCTGCGGAAACCGTGTTCGGCGTAGTCGGGCGCGAAGCTGATGCCCGAACGCCCGTCGCGGAGGGACGTCGTCACCTCCGCAGCATTGTTGCCGATCGGCGAGACGATGCCGATTCCGGTGATGACGACGCGTCGCATGGCGCGGGTCTCCCTGTTTTCAGTCCTTGAAGAGACCGACCTTCATGTCGGTGACCTGGTAGATGAGTTCGCCGTCGCAGGTCACGCTGCCGTCGGCCATCCCCAACTTGAGCTTGCGGTCGATCACCCGGGTGAAATCCACCCGGTAGGTCAGGAGCTTCCTGTCCGGCGTCACCATGCCGGAGAACTTCACCTCGCCGACGCCAAGGGCACGGCCCCGCCCCTGCATCCCGCGCCAGCCGAGGTTGAAACCGGTGAGCTGCCACAGCCCATCGAGGCCAAGGCATCCCGGCATCACCGGATCGCCGTAGAAGTGGCATTCGAAGAACCAGAGGTCAGGCCGGATCCCGTACTCGGCGATCACATGGCCCTTGCCGTGGGGACCGCCATCCGCCGAGATCTCGGTGATCCGGTCGATCATCAACATCGGCGGCAGCGGCAACTGCGGGTTGCCGGGGCCGAACATCTCGCCGCGGGCGCAGGCGATCAGGCCGTCATAATCGATGCGCGTCGGCCGGTCCGGCATGCCTTGCGACCCCTCGTCTGGGTACTTTTCGGTCATCGGCGGTCCTGTAGCACCCGCGCCACAACCGGCGCAAGAGCTTGACAGCGAAGCACCGGAAGCCCATTTCCGTTCGACGGCGGAAGGCTCTGCGGCCAAAGCTGCCACAGTGCCGAAACGATCCGGTGAGGAGGGAGAGGGCCCATGCGGGTGCCGACCGGACAGGACAAGGCGAGCCCGCGGACACGTGCGGCGACCTGGCTCGATGCCGGTGGGCTGCGTCCCACGCGTCAGCGTCTCGCGCTGGCCGAGCTTCTTGTTGGTGACGGCCACGACCGGCATGTCACCGCCGAAAGCCTGTTCGAGGCCGCCGCCGCCGTCGGCGCGCCGGTTTCGCTTGCCACCGTCTACAACACGCTGCGCGCATTCTGCTCCGCCGGCCTGCTGACCGAGGTCACGGTGGACGGGTCGCGCTCCTATTTCGACACCCGTGTCGATGATCACCCGCATTATTTCTGGGAAGATTCCGGGCAGCTGTCGGACGCGCCGAACCACGCCGTGCGCCTCGTCGGCAAGCCGTTGGTGCCGGAAGGAGCCGA
>CAYMOD010000061.1:2009-4817 GCA_964391945.1 uncultured Rhodobacterales bacterium
TTCCCCCTCAGTCCGTTCCCCAGAGGCCGGCGCGGCGGACATAGCCTTCGGAACCTCTGACTGTGACCCGGCACCACGCGTCATCGCATCCGTCGAGTTGCGCCACGACCCCCGGCTCGGCATAGGCAAGGATCGCCGAATCGGCGCTCCGGGCCGCATGGACCGGCGCAAGGCTGTCGCCGACGAAGACGGCGGTGCGTGCTCCCGACAGCAGGCTGTAATGGACCCAGCCGGCGGCACCCTCGACGTCGCGCACCCGCCGCCAGTGTCCGTATTCCGCCGTGATCTCGAGCGGCCAGCCGCGGCGGCGGAATTCCCAGTCCACCCGGTAGCTGAGGCCGGGGCCGCGCCGGACGTTCGCCGCATCCGCCCGGAGCGAGACGTAGCGCGGCAACGGCAAGCTGGTAACGCGCCCCCGCGCGCCCGGATCGCCCACCCGCGCGTCCGTGTCGCCCACTTGTCCCGCCGCGCCCGCCTCCTCCGCCGCGATCGCGCTCTCGGCCCCTTCCCTCTCCGCCGCCATGCCGGCGAGCCCGAGAGCGAGCACCACCAGGGCTGCCCGGCCACACCGCACCGCCATCGGTAGACTCCTGCTCACTGCCTCGATGCCGGGAAGTGTCTGGTTCCCCAAACCGCCCCGTGCCATTATCCCGCACAAAATAACCAGGAACGCCCGCGAGAGGAACAGGAAACCCGAATGGCCCGTACCCCCCTCAAAGTCGCCGTCACCCGCCGCCTGCCCGAGCCGGTCGAGGCGCGGATGCGGGAACTCTTCGACGTCGAACTGAACGAGGAAGACCGGCCGATGACCCGCGAGCATCTCGCCGACATCATGCGGCGGGTCGATGTGCTCGTGCCGACCATCACCGACCGGATCGACGCGGGTCTCCTCTCCCAGGCCGGTCCCGACCTGCGCCTCATCGCCAATTACGGCGTCGGATTCGACCATATCGACGTCGCCACCGCCATCAAGCGCGGCATCACCGTCTCGAACACGCCCGGCGTGCTGGCCGAGGACACCGCCGACGCCACCATGGCGCTCATCCTCGCCGTGCCCCGCCGCCTTCCCGAGGGCTGGGCCATGCTCCAGCGCGGCGAATGGAGCGGCTGGTCGCCCACCGCGCTGATGGGCCACCGGGTCGCCGGCAAGAAACTCGGCATCCTCGGCCTCGGCCGCATCGGCCGCGCCGTCGCCCGCCGCGCCCGCGCCTTCGGCCTCGAGATCAATTACCACAACCGCCGGCCGGTCCCCCCCGACATCGAGGCCGAGCTCGGCGCCACCTACTGGGAGAGCCTCGACCAGATGCTCGCCCGGATCGACATCCTGTCGATCAACGTCCCGCACACGCCCTCGACCTTCCACCTGATGAACGCCCGCCGCCTCAAGCTGATGAAGCCGACGAGCTACATCGTGAACACCGCGCGCGGCGAGGTCATCGACGAGAATGCGCTCGCCCGCATGCTCCGGGCCGGCGAGATCGCCGGCGCCGGTCTCGATGTCTACGAACGTCGCGCCGACGTGAACCCCCGTCTGCGCGACCTGCCGAATGTCATGCTGCTGCCGCACATGGCCTCGGCCACCATCGAGGGCCGGCTCGAAATGGGGGAGAAGGTGATCATCAACATCAAGACCTTCGCCGACGGTCACCGGCCGCCCGACCAGGTCGTGCCGGCCATGCTCTGACCAGTGCGCCTGTATTAACTGGTTCTTAACTCTCCGCTTCGCTCGCACCCCATCTGCAACTATCACATCCTGCAGGGGTTCATTGTGGAGTGGGTATCATGCCGGGGGGCACATTGCCGCCACGCGCCGCGCGAAGCATGCGGCGGGGCGCATACGGGTGGTTGACTGGGAGTTTCTTCGCCATTTCCATCGCCGGAGCAGGACTGCTCGCGAGCAGTCCTGCCGATGCGGCGACGGTTCGATCCGGCCTCCTGCTCGGCGGATCGACAGCTTTCCTGATCAACCAGGTCGCGCCACCGGCCACTCGCCATGACGACGCAACGCAAGTTGCGGATACGGGCAAGGCGGCGGCTCGGGAGGCGCCTCCGGCGGCGGCGGAGGCATCAGCGGCGAGGGGAGACACACCGCCCGCTGCCACCACCGGAGCAGGGGCGACGCTTCCGGCCACCTATTTCAGGGCGGCTGCTTCCACGATGACCTTCACGTCACCATCGGGCGCCAGCTGGCAGATTACCGACGCGCGCTCCCGCCTGCCCGGCGTACCAACGGCCGGTATCCTCGGCTCCGGCCCGTGCCACTGGAAAAACGACTCCTTCGGCACGTCCCAGACCTTCTCGCGCTGCGGTTATCCGGCACGGCTTGCTGCCGCCGGGAACCAGGACAGCCTGCACTGGTGGTTCGGCCGCCCCTCGGGTGGCGGCGGCGGTGGTGATTCGGCAGGCAGGACCAGCCCGGCACCGGTACCCCTGCCTGCCGCCGGCTGGCTCCTCCTCGGGGCGCTTGCCCTTCCCCGCCTGCTTCGTCGGCGCTGAGACCCGCAGGACAGGCAGCCGCGGGGAAGGGCTCGCGAAACCCGCCATCCGTTCCGGCATTCAGGCAACGGCAAGAGATCTTCCTGATTACCGCCGGCTGCGGCGGGCGCGTTCGCTCCGAGCGGGCCTGGAACTTTCGAGACCGTCCGCCGGGAGAACCTCTTGCCGATGGTTCGCTCCGAGCGCGCCCGGAACCTGCGCAGTACCGGGTGGCCATGGCAGAGGCGCGGCACCTCGCCTATGAGGCGGCCTCGGGCACCTGGCCTGCGGCGCTTACGCTGGCACCGCCGCACTCCGCCGCAACGCCCGCCC
>CAYMOD010000061.1:4917-9146 GCA_964391945.1 uncultured Rhodobacterales bacterium
TTGACCCAGTTGCCGTAAAGGAGCTGACCATGGCTCCGCCACCGGTTCTCCGGCAGGCGCGATGGGTCGTTGTCGGGGAAGTAGTCGACAGGCAACTCGATCGGCCCGCCTGCCGCGATGTCGCGCTCATACTCCTCCTTGAGCGTCGTCGAATCGTATTCGAGATGGTTGACCATGTAGAGCGCCCGATGATCAGGGTCCTCGACCAGACAGGGCCCGGTCGCCTCCGAAGTGATCAGCGTCCGGAGCTCCGGATGCCGCGCGAGATCCCCGGCACGGAGTTCCGTCCAGCGGCTTACCGGCACCACGAAACTGTCGGAGAAGCCATAGAGGAACGGCGACCCCTCGGTGGTGGTATGATGGCGGAAGCAACCGAAGGCCTTCCCGGGCAACACATGTTTCGGCACGCCCCAGAAATGGTTCAGCATCGCCATCCCGCCCCAGCACACGCCGATCGTGTGATGGACGTTGGTCTGCGTCCAGTCGAAGATCTGCGTGAGCTCGTCCCAGTAGGTGACATCCTCGTAGGACAGGTGCTCGACCGGCGCGCCGGTGATGATCAGCCCGTCGAACTTGCGCTCGCGCGCCACCTCGAACGGCAGGTAGAACGCCTCCATATGCTCGGGCGAGGTGTTCCTCGGCTCGTGCCGCGTCATCCGGATCAGCGTGAACTCGATCTGCAGGGGCGTCGCGCCGATCAGCCGGGCGAACTGCGTCTCCGTCGGCACCTTCTTCGGCATCAGGTTGAGCAGCGCGATCTGCAGCGGCCGGATGTCCTGCCGGCGCGCCGTCTCCTCGCCCATCACCATCACGCCCTCGCGCCGGAGGACCTCGATGGCAGGCAGGGATTCGGGGATCTTGATCGGCATTCTTCGGGCTCGGTTGGGTGCGACCCGCTAGATATGCTGCGGGGGCTGGCGGGGCAACCGGAACCGGTGGCCGTGCCGGCCGACAGGAAAGCAGCCGTCCCGACCAACAGGGCCCGGGAGCGCCGTCCTAGCCGACGGGGCGGGGATCTGGTACATGCGGCACCCGGGGCATCATCGGCGCCACGGCATCCCGGCCCTCGGCACCCGGAAGATCGGCACTCCGGGAAACCGACGGCTGACGAACCGGGCCGGCCTCCGCTCCTGCCGTCCCGGCCGCTCAGCGGAAGATCGTGTAGAGGATCCCGGACATGGCGACGAGGCCCATGACCGTCACGAACACGTTGCTGGCCCGTCCCCGGAACCGCGCGAGCGCCGGCACCTTGTGGATCGCGTACATCGGCATGAGGTAGAGGATGGCGGCGATCACCGGCCCTGACAGGATCTCGATGAGGCCGAGGATGCTCGGGTTGAGGATCGCGATGCCCCAGACCGTCAGGAACATGAAGACCGTGATGCCCCTGACCAGTGCCGGGTCGCTGAACCGGCGCCTGTCGGGGTCGAACTGGTTGCGCACGATCCCGCGGAGTCCCTCGGTCGCGCCGAGATAATGGCCGAAGAAGGACGTCACGATGGCGAGGAAGGCGATGATCGGGCCGAAATAGGCGATGAGCGGACTTCCGTGCACATTGGCGAGATAGGAGAGCACCGGCAGGTTCTGCACCCGGGCCTCGGCCAGATGCGCCGGCCCGAGCGCCAGCACGCAGGAGAAGACGAACAGCATCACGAAGGCGAGAAGCGCGGTCGCGGTATTGCGCAGGATGACATCCGCCTTCTCGACCGCGCGGTCCCCGTAGTCGCGTTTGAGAGCAACCGAGAATTGCGAGATCGCCGGCGAATGGTTGAAGGAGAAGACCAGCACCGGGATCGTCAGCCAGATCGTCGTAAACATGCTGCCCGCAGGCGGGAGCTGCATCAGGCTGGAGAGGTCCCAGCTCGGGATCAGGTAGAGCGACAGGAGCACGAGGATCGCCGCGAGCGGGTAGACCAGCCATTCGGTGACGCGCAGCATCACCTCCTGCCCCGCCATCATCACGGCCATCATCGCCGTGACCAGCACCCCGGAAAGAATCCAGCGGGGGATGGAGGCCATGCCGAGCTGGTTGACCATGAAACTGTCGACGGTGTTGGTGATGCCGACGCCGTAGATCAGCACGATCGGATAGATCGCCAGGAAGTAGAGGAGCGTGATCGCCTTGCCGGCCCCGGAGCCGAAATGCTCGACGACGACCTGGGTGATGTCGCTGTCCGGGATCGAGGACGAGCAGACGAAACGCGCCAGCCCCCGGTGGGACAGATAGGTCATCGGGCCGATCAGGACCGTCATGATGACAAGCGGCCAGAATCCTCCGGCCCCGGCATTGATCGGAAGAAACAGGATCCCGGCACCGACGGCGGTACCGAAAAGGCTCAGGACCCACTTCGTGTCGTGTGACGTCCAGCGCAGCGGCCCCGCATCCGTCGCCACGACGCCAGCATTGTCTCGGCCTTCCATCTTTTCCCCTCCGGCCTTTCGCGGCCAGCCGAGAGGTCCTCTCCCAGCCCGTCGCTCGCCAGCCATGAAGTATGGCGATCATACGGGAAAATAGTGTGGTCAAACCAAGCGTCGAGAGGTGCCTGCCGTCGTGCGGGACGTCGCCAGGCAGGAGTTCGGACCTGGGGAAAACTCAGGGGCGAATGTCCCTCGCCCCGGCGCAGGTTTCCACGGTGGCGTGGTCGATGCCGTGCGCGGCGGCGAGGCGGGCCTTGATCGCGGCGCGTGCGGCATCGGGGTCGGCGCGAGGATCGAGATGCGCCTCGAGCGTCGCCATCGGCCGTTCCTCGCTGATCGACCACGCATGGAGATGCGCGATGCGCAACACCCCCGGCACGCTCGTCTCGAGATCATCCGCCACCGCTGCGGCATCGAACCCGATCGGCGCCCCCTCGAGCAGGATATGCCCGCTCTCGCGCAGGATCGCCACCGCCGAGCGCAGGATCAGCGCCGCCACCGCCACCGACAGGAGCGCGTCGATCGGCATCCAGCCGGTGAGGAGGATCACCACCGCTGCCGCGATCGCCGCCACCGACCCGAGGAGGTCGCCGAGCACATGCAGCGCCGCCGCGCGCAGGTTGATGTTCGGCCCTTCTGCCCGCGTCAGCACGAAGAAGGCGGCGATGTTGACGAGGAGCCCGACGATGGCCACGCCCAGCATCAGATCCCCCTCCACCGCCTCCGGGGAGAGGAGCCGGCGCACGGCCTCGATCACGATCCAGCCCGCGACCGCGACGAGGGTCAGCCCGTTGACGAAGGCCGCGAGCACGGTCACCCGGTCGAACCCGTAGGTGCGTTTCGGATCGGCCGGCCGCCGCGCCACGCGTACCGCCGCGAACGCCATGGCGAGGGCCGCGAAATCCGTCAGCATGTGCGCCGCATCGGCAAGAAGCGCGAGCGAGCCCGACAGGATGCCGCCGACGACCTCGACGAACATGAACGCGCCGATCAGCACGAGCGCGATCAGCAGCGCCCGCTCGCTGCCGCCCCCGTGCCCATGCTCATGCCCGTGACCGTGACCATGCTGATGTCCGTGCCCCAAGGCCCGCTTACTCCCGCCGGGCGATCGCGTCCGAGATCAGGGCCTCGAAATCAGCGGAATCGCGGATCGCCGCCACCTCGTCCGCCTCCACCGTCACGCCCCAGCGCCGGGCGATCGCCTCGTAGCGCGGCAGGCGGTGCGCGATCAGCCTGCGGAAGCCGTGCCGGATGAATTCGTCGGGATCGACCGCGTCGGCCGCCGTTCCGGTGTCGCGAAGATATTCGTCCCAAAGCGAACGCAGGAACTCCTCCTGGTAGTACATCGGCTTCGGCGCCCGCTCGAACCGGCGGGCGAGTTCCTCGACATGCGCCTCCGTGCCCCGGATCCAGACGAGCAGCAGCGACGCGGCGAGGTCGCTCAGCACCGGATCCGCGGGATCATCGGGATCGACCACCTCGCAGAGCGAGCCCGAGGTGTCGCAGATGAAATGCTCGTAGCCGTAGATGCCTTCGGCCTTCTCGATGAAGAGGAGCGCATCGCGGGTCGCCGCGATCTCGGCCACCCGATGCTGGCGCTGGCGCCGGACATATTCATCGAAGGGAATGCCGCCCTTCGCCGGATCCCCCGGCTTGCCGAGATAGGTCGAGAGCGGGGCGAGATTGCCGAAGGTGAGGTTCGACGCAATGTAGATCGAGTCCGAGCGCAGAAGCTCGCGCAGGAACGGGTTGCGCATCGCCTCGCGCTTGAAGTTGTCGACGATATGCTCGCCCATGTAGCGGGTGCCGAT
>CAYMOD010000062.1:0-9125 GCA_964391945.1 uncultured Rhodobacterales bacterium
CGACGTCGAGGTCGTTGGTGGGCTCGTCGAGCAGCAGGACGTTGCCGCCCTCGCGCAGGAGTTTCGCCATGTGGACGCGGTTGCGCTCGCCGCCCGAGAGCAGGCCGACCTTCTTCTGCTGGTCGCCGCCCTTGAAGTTGAAGGCGCCGCAATAGGCGCGGGAATTCATCTCGGCGTCACCGAGCCTGATGACGTCGAGCCCGTCGGAGATCTCCTCCCAGACGGTCTTCTGCGGATCGAGCGCGTCGCGGGACTGGTCGACATAGGAGAGTTTCACCGTCTCGCCCCAGGTGAGGGTGCCGGAATCGGGCTGTTCCTGGCCGGTGAGCATCCGGAAGAGCGTGGTCTTGCCGGCGCCGTTCGGGCCGATGACGCCGACGATGCCGCCCGGCGGCAGCGCGAAGGTGAGGTCGTCGATCAGGAGCTTGTCTTCGTAGGCCTTGGTGAGATTCTGGACGTCGATGACGTTGCCGCCGAGGCGGGGGCCGTTCGGGATGATGATCTGGGCGCGGGCGAGTTTCTCGCGCTCGGACTGGTTGGCGAGGTCGTTATAGGCGTTGATCCGGGCCTTCTGCTTCGCCTGCCGGGCCTTGGCGCCCTGCCGGATCCATTCGAGCTCGCGCTCGAGGGTCTTCTGGCGGGATTTGTCCTCGCGCGCTTCCTGGGCGAGCCGTTTCGCCTTCTGCTCGAGCCAGGAGGAGTAGTTGCCCTCGTAGGGGATGCCGCGGCCGCGGTCGAGTTCGAGGATCCAGCCGGTGATCTCGTCGAGGAAATAGCGGTCGTGGGTGACGATGAGGATCGTGCCCCGGTACTCGATCAGGTGTTTCTGGAGCCAGGCGATGGTCTCGGCGTCGAGGTGGTTGGTGGGCTCGTCGAGCAGCAGGAGGTCGGGGGCCTCGAGCAGGAGCCGGCAGAGGGCGACGCGGCGTTTCTCGCCGCCCGAGAGGGTGTCGATCGAGGCATCGTCGGACGGGCAGCGCAGCGCCTCCATCGCGACATCGACCTGGCTGTCGAGATCCCAGAGATTCTGGGCGTCGATCTGGTCCTGGAGGGTGGTCATCTCCTCCATGAGTTCGTCCGAGTAATCCTCGGCGACCTTCATCGCCACCTCGTTGTAGCGATCGAGCAGCGCCTGCTTCGCGGCGACGCCTTCCATGACGTTGCCGCGGACGTCGAGCGCGGGGTCGAGCTCGGGCTCCTGGGAGAGGTAGCCGACGCGCGCACCCTCGGCGGCCCAGGCCTCGCCGGTATAATCCTTGTCGAGCCCGGCCATGATCTTCAGCAGCGTCGATTTGCCGGCGCCGTTCGGGCCGACGACGCCGATCTTCACGCCGGGAAGGAAGTTCAGGCGGATGTTCTCGAAGACCTTCCTGGTCCCGTAGGACTTGGTGAGGCCGTCCATATGGTAGACGAACTGGTAGGATGCCATCGTGCCGGTCCTTCGGAAATGGTGGGAGTTCGGGGGCCTTCTAGCCGGGATCGGGAGGGGGTGCAACGCGGGCCAGGCGGCGGTGGGCGGCGGGTGCCCCCGTGCGAAAGCCCCATCAAGCCCTTGATTCAGAATGGAGACAGAACCTGCCCACGTGCTGGCGGCGTCCGGACCGCAGAGGGTGTCACGCGCCCTCTGCCGGAGGGCCCGGGGCGTTTCGGGAGCCCGCGAGCAGGCTGAGCCGGCACCAGGCTTCGAGCGGCACGCGTTCGGCGCGGTCGGTCGGCTCGATCCCGGCGGCGCTGAGGAGGTCGGGTGTGTCCGGCCCGAGGGCGGCGAGGCTTGCCCGCAGCATCTTGCGGCGCTGGTTGAAGGCGAGGGCGACGATCCGTTCGAGCCGGGCAGCGTCGGCCGGGAACCGCGGCTCCGGCAGGGCGTCGAGACGGACCACCGCGCTCGTGACTTTCGGTGGCGGCGTGAAGGCTTCGGGCGGGACGGTCATCACGATCCGGGGCTCGGTCCGCCACTGAGCGAGGAGGGCGAGGCGGCCGTAGGTTCTGGTGCCGGGTCCAGCGACGATCCGCTCCGCCACCTCGCGCTGGAACATCAGGGTGAGCGAGTCCCAGAACGGCGGCCATTCGGGGGGCGTCAGCCAGCGCACGAGCAGTTCGGTGCCGACGTTATAGGGGAGGTTCGCGACGATCCGCACCGGAGGCGTGAGATGGGGGCGCGGATCGACGGTGAGCGCGTCGCCCTCGATCACCGTGAGCCGGCCGGGGTAAGCGGCGGCGATTTCGGCAAGGGCCGGCAGGCAGCGGCGGTCGCGTTCGATGGCGACGACCTTGCGCGCTCCCTCCATCAGCAGGCCGCGGGTGAGGCCGCCGGGGCCGGGGCCGATTTCGAGCACGTCGCTGGCGGCAAGTTCGCCAGACAGGCGCGCGATCTTTGCCGTCAGGTTCAGATCGAGGATGAAGTTCTGCCCGAGCGACTTCCGCGCGGCGAGGCCGTGTGCTGCGATCACTGAACGGAGCGGTGGCAGCCCGTCCGGGGTCACGATGCGGCTCCGGCCCGCGTCCGCCCGAGATCGTGCGCGAGGCGCAGCGCGGCAATGAGGCTCGACGGGTCGGCGTGGTCCTTGCCGGCGATGTCATAGGCGGTGCCGTGGTCGGGCGAGGTCCGCACGAAATCGAGGCCGAGCGTCACATTCACCCCACCCGCGAAATCAATGGTCTTGATCGGGATCAGCGCCTGATCGTGATACATGCAGACGGCGATGTCATAGCGTGCGCGTGCCTGCGCGTGGAACATCGTGTCGGCGGAATGCGGCCCGGAGAGCGCCATGCCCTCGGAACGAAGCCGGTCGAGGACGGGGATGATGACCGCGATCTCCTCGCGTCCCATCGCGCCCTCCTCGCCGGCATGGGGGTTGAGGCCGGCGACGGCGATCCGCGGCCGGGCGATGCCGAGATCGGAGCGCGCCGCCGCATGGACGATCCGGAGCGTGGATTCGAGCAGATCCGGGGTGAGCGCCGCGGGCACGGCGGCGAGCGGGATGTGGATCGTCACCGGCACGACGCGGATGCCGGGCGCGGCGAGCATCATCACCGGCAGTTCCGCGCCGGAGAGATGGGCGAGAAACTCGGTATGGCCGGGGAAGGCGAAACCGGCGCCGTCCTTCAGCGCCTTCTTGTTGATCGGATTGGTGCAGAGGGCGAGCGCCTGCCCGCTCCGCACGAGTGCCACGCCGCGCGCGATCATTGCGACGATGGCGGGTGCGTTTCCGGGGTCGGGGCGGCCGGGCTCGGGTTCCACGGGGAGGGGATGGGGCAGGATGGCGAACGCGTCCGCCGCGGCTTCCGCCGGTGCCGATACCGTCCTGAGCGGGACGCCGAGCCGGGAGGCGAGCGGCGCGAGCCGGTCAGGGTCGGCCAGGAGCACGAGCGGCAGTTCGCTTCCGACCGCCCGCCAGGCTCCGAGCGCGATCTCCGGGCCGATCCCGGCCGGATCGCCGAGCGTGAGGACGACCGGGCGCGCGGGGTTCATCGCTCCATGATCAGCGCATCGCCGAGGAGATCCTGAAGATAGCCCTGGCCAAAATTGTTGATCCGCTGGCTGAAGAGTTGCTCGCGAAGCTGCTCGCGCCGTCTGGCTTCGGGGATATCGGGCTCACCCTGGGGAGCCCCGAGTTCGATCGAGACGAGGCGGAGGATGGCGAGGCCGCCGGAGATCGGCAGGGGATCGGTGATCTGGCCCGGCTCCATCAGGAGCACCTGGCCGCGGATCGCCGGGGGCAGCTGGCCCGCCGGCACCGGCGGCAGGACGCCGCCCTGTTCGGCGCTGCCGCTGCGGCTGTACTGGCGGACGGCGGATTCGAAACTCATGGCGCCCCGGCGGATGTCGCGCGCGAGGCGGTCGGCGAGGGCCACGGTCCCGGCCTCGCCATGCTCGGCGAAGGGAATGGCGATCTCGGCGAGGCGGACCATCTCCACCCGCTGGCTGGCGGCGAGATCGAGCGCCTGGTCGATATCGCTCGCCGATGGCATCGCGCGCGAGCGGAAGCGGCTGGAGACGATTTCGCGCCAGGTGACGCCGGCCTCGACGAAGTCGCGCAGCGTCTGGCGGCCGATGCCGCGGGCGGAGAGGACGCGGTTCACGTCCTCTTCGGTGATGCCGCGCTGCTCGGCGAATTCGGTGATGCCGGCGGCGATATCCTCGTCGGTGAGTTCGATCCCCGCCTCGCGGCCGGCCTGGATCTTCACCCGGTCTTCCTTGAGCTGTTCGATCGCGAGTTCGCGGACGTCGCCCGTGGCGCCGAGCGCTTCGAGGAAACGCGCGCGCTGGTCGATGTCGTAATGGGTGATGACGGAGTCGTTCACCGTGAAGGCGGGCGCGTATGCGTTCTGCGCCGTCGCGTATCCGGCAAGCGCAAGGCCGAGGGCGAGAGCCGCCGCGAGTGCCCAGAGACGCCGCATTCGTTTCTCCGTTCCTGCGCCCGGACACGGGCCGTTCATTGGTGCGCCTCCTATCGGCGCAAGCACTCGTCCTCGTCTAGTCATTTCGTCCGTGCACGTCCACCGGAGCCGGATCAATCAAACGCGCGCTCCCCGTCAGCCGCGGCAGGTGCGGCGCGGCCAGTCGGTGCTGTCGGCGCCGAGGCCGGCGAGGCGCACTTCGAAGCGGATCGAGGTCGAGGGCTCGACGTTGCGCGAGGTGACGAAACGGCGCGAGAGGGTGATATCGACTTCGGCGCATTCGTTGCCCCAGGTGATGCCGGCGCCGGCGCGGATCATCGCGTCCTCGGCGGCGTCGTAACGCGCGTTGCCGGCGACTTCCCAGTTCGGCAGGAAGCGGTAGCGGGCCCCAAAGGCGAACTCGCTCGTCTGTGGCTGGGGGCCGAGTTCGGGGCTGAGCGCCTCCTCGTCCAGATAGACCCAGGAGGCGGCGAGCCCGAGTTCTTCGGTATCGTAGACGAGGCCGAACTCGTTGCGGCTGATGTCGAAGGCGTCGTCGAAACGGATGCGGTTGATCGCACCGAGGCCGGCGCCGATGCCGACCTCGACCGCGCCCACCCAGTCGGAGAGGGTGCCTTCGAGCCCGGATCCGTCGGCGAACTGGTCTTCGTCGGAGAAGCGCACGACCCGGCCGACGGTGGTCTGGAGCGAGCGGCCGCGATCGTCGAAGACCGACCAGGAGAGGCCGAGCCCGGCGCGCAGGCCCGTCTCGACCCGGTCGCGGCCGGGATAGCGGTCGAGGGCGAAGAGGTTGGTCTCGTCGAATTCTGGCAGCAGGCTGTCCTCGTTCGGCAGCTGGTCGGCGCCGAGCGTGTCGCTCCAGGCGATGTCGGCGACCGGTTCGAGCACGTGGACGGCAGTGCCGGTCGTGCGGGCGAGCGGCCAGCGCAGCTCGGCCCGGATCCAGGGCACGGTGCGGAACTCGTTCCGGTTGCCGCTGCCATCGCCCTCGCGCAGGTGGTAAAGGTCGAGTTCGGCGCCGGTGCTGATGGTGGTGAGGAGGCCCGGCCCGATCGTCCAGTCCCGCCGCCAGTCGCTGCCGCCGCCCACGCGCATCACGTCGCGGCCGTCTTCGCGCAGGAGGCCGAGGGCATCGGCATCGACCCCGACCCGGCCGCCGAAGAGCGCGTCCTGCCAGATGCGGCGGTAGCTCAGCTCGGGCAGGATCAGCGGCACTTCGGAGGAATCCTCCTCCGGCCGGAGGCTCTGGAAGGCGACCGCGGAGAGCCGGAAGTCGTCCTCGGCGCGGGTGCGGGCGATCTGGAGGGTGCTGGTGAGGCGGTCGTCGTCGGGATAGTCGAACTGCTGCAGGAAGCTGTCGTCGCTGACCACGGTGGTGTCGAGCGTCCCACGGAAGCCACGGCCGATATCATGGAAACCTTCCACCGACAGCGTGCCGCGGAGGCTGCGGTCTTCCAGCTTGTCGTTGGGGAGGATGACGCCGAAAAGGTCGATCCCTCCGCGCCGGAAGCGCCGGCGGTACTCGCCCTCGAGAAGGGTGCCGCCCCTGGTGGTCACGAACGGCGTGAGGGTGACGTCGGCGCTCGGGCCGAGGACATGGTAGTAGGGCACCTTGATGCCGGTGCCGTAGATGTCGGACTGGCGGAGCGAGGGCGTCAGCACGCCGCTCACCCGGTCCGCCCCGGGGTCGGACATGCGGAAGTAGGGAAGCCAGAGCACCGGCAGGCCGAAGACCTCGAACCGGGCGTTGCGCAGGAAGATCTGCTGCGTCACCTCGTCACGGACGATCCGCTCGGCCCGGACCGCCCAGATCGGCGGGCCGCCGCCGGCGCAGACCTCGCAGGTGCTCGCGATCGAGTGGTGGAGGACGGTGTAGCGGTCGCCCGCGCGGCGGATCTCGCCCGCGGCGAGTTGCAGCTCGCCGGCGAGGAGGAGGCGGGCCGAGGCGATCAGCCCTTCGGTCAGGTCGGCGTCGAGCTCGGCCGTCTCGGCCGCGATCACGCCGAATGCGGGATCGGTAAGAACGAGCGGCCCCTCGGCACGGATACGGTTCTCCGTGTCCGAATAGACGATGCGCTCGGCCCGGAGCAGCCTGTCGCCCTGGAGCACCTCGACGTTGCCCGACGCGGTGACGGTGCCGGCATCGGCGTCCACGCTGACAGAATCGGCAACGAGGCTGACCGGTGCGTTCCGGCCGTCCGGGGCGGGTTCGGCAGGAGATGGTTCGGCAGGAGATGCGGGGGCGGGCATCTGCGCACGGGGTGCGGGATCGGGCGTTTGCGCCCGGGACGCGGGGGCCGGTGCGCTCGCGGCGATGAGCGCCGCCAGCGCCACAGCACGCGGCAGATTGCGCGTTCGCCTCATGCCGCTCTGTCCCTCGTCGGTTCTTGTTGCGGCGACTCTACCCCTCCTCGAGGTGGAGCAGCAAGCCCAGCGCGAGCAGGATCGCCGCGACCGGTGGCGCCCAGACCGCGACCGTGAGCGGGACCGCGCCGCTCGCGCCGAGGGAGGTCGCGAAGTCGCGGATGAAGTAGAGCGAGAACCCGGCGAGGATCGAGAGCAGGATCATCACCCCGGTCTGCCCGAACCGGTGCGGCCTGAGCGAGAAGGCGGCGCCGATCAGCACCATCGCCGAGACGAGGATCGGCTTCGTCAGTTCGCTCTCGAGATGGAGGCGGTGACGCAGGCCGGAGAAACCGGCGCTCTCGATCTGGTTGATGAAGCGCGGCAGTTCCCAGATCGAGATCATCTCCGGCGGCGAGAAACTGTCGAGGATCTGCGCGCTGGTGAGTTGGGTCGGCAGGCTGATCCCGGCGTTGTGGGCGGTGCGTTCGAAACTGTTGGTTGTGTCGTCGAACACCCATTGCGTGGCGCCCAGGATCACCCATTCGCCCTGGTCCAGCCGCGCCGAGGCCGCGTCGATACGGGCATAGAGGCTGCCTTCCCCGTCGAACCGGTGGAGCATCACCCCGCTCAGCGCGGTGCCGTCCGCCGTGGCGCGGCGGGCGCGGATCACCGTCTGCCCGTCCGGATCGCCCTGACGCAGCCAGACGCCGCCGCCGCCGACCGACAGCAGGCTCACGGGACCGGAGGATTCGAGCCCCTCCTCGTAGAGTTCGCTCTGACGCATCGAGGCGGAGACGAGCGGATTGACAAGGGCGACGACGAGGATGCCGAGCAGGAACCCGGCCGAGGCGGGGATCATGATCAGCCGGATCGCCGAGATGCCCGCGGCGCGCAGCACCACGAGTTCGCTCGACCGGGCGAGGCTGACGAAGGTCACGAGGCTCGCCAGCATCACCACGAGCGGGAAGACCAGGTAGATCACCTCCGGCGCTTCGAGGAGGGTCATCGTCACGATGTCGCCGAAGGTCCCGTCATCGGCGTGGTTGCGCAGATTCTCGATCCCGGAGAACAGGAGCACGATCACCGCGATCACCAGCTGCACCGCGAGGGTGGCGAAGAGGAAGCGGCGGAGGATGTAGCTGATCAGGGTCATGCTGTCAGGGTCATGCTGTCAGGGTCATGCCGGCCTCGCCCTGCGCCCGCCGCCGCTGAGCCGGAAGACGAGCGCGCCGATCAGCACCGAGCCCGCGGCGGCGCCGACATACATCAGCGGCCAGAACTCGACTTCGTTCTGGACGCGGGAGCGGGCGACAAGGGTGATCGAATGGATGATGATGCCGAGGCCGATCGCCACCACGATACGCTTGCCGAAGCCGCCGCGCCGGAAGGGGCCGGAAAGGAGCGTCACGCAGGCGATGATCGGGTAGATGAACGCGAGCAGCGGCAGCACCAGCTTCCAGTGCGCCTCGGAAACATAGTCGGAGAGATCACGCTCGTCGAGCATCTCCGGCGTCGGGTCGAGGAGGCGCAGAACGGAGTATTCGGCCGGACGCGGCACCCGTCCGCTCCTGGATGCGAGCAGTTCGGAGAGGTCGAACACGAACTGTTCGAAGACCACGGTGTTGATCGCGGCCCCGGCGGCGCGGGTCAGCGCCACGCCGTCCACCATCACGATCCGGGCCTCGTCGCCCTCGCGCAGGAGGAGCGCGCGCTCGGCGGAATAGGTGACCGGCTGCTCCGGGATGCGCTCGTCGTGGAGGAAGAGACCCGCCATTTCGCCTGTCCGCGTCGTCTCGGTGATGAAGAGGGTGAGCCCGTCCGCGGGATGAATGAACTGCCGCTCGACGATCACGCTGCCGACGAGATCGGAGCGGAGCTCATCGGTCCGGTCGGCGAGCGCGGCTCCCCCGTGCGGCACCAGCACCATGGTCGTGAACGCCATCGCCAGCATCAGGACGAAGCCGAAGAGCGCCACCGGCCGCAGGAGCGCCGCAGGCCCCGAGCCCACCGCCATCATGACGATGAGCTCGGCCTCGGCGTAGAGCTTGTTGATGGCGTAGAGCGAGGCGCCGAGCCCGGCGAGCGGCAGGACGACGACGAAGACCTGCGGCAGGACATAGAGCGAGAATTCGAGAAAGACGCCGGCGGTCTGGCCGCTCGCCACCACGGTGTCGATCAGCCGCACCGCCTGGGTAAGCCAGACCACGCCGGTGAAGACGAGGCCGAAGAAGCCGAAGGCGCGCATCAGCTGCCAGAAGATGTAGCTGTCGAAGCGCCGCACTGCCCCCGTCTCCCTTCTGTCGCGCCCGTGCGGACACCGGCGTCCTTCTGTCGCGCCCGGAAACCGGCGCCGTCCGCGACTCCGGTCCCGCTGGTCA